>DASQFE010000106.1:0-9175 GCA_035633295.1 Ilumatobacteraceae bacterium
TCGGGCGTGTACACCATGAGGTGCGCCTCGAAGGGCACCGAGGTGTGCGGCCGGGCCGAGGCGATCACGTCGGGGCCGAACGTGAGGTTCGGCACGAACTGGCCGTCCATCACGTCCCACTGGATGAGGTCGACGCCGGCCGCTTCGAGCGCCGCGACCTCCTCACCCAGCCGGGAGAAGTCGGCAGGTAGCACGGACGGGGCGATCTGGATCGGTCGGCTCATCGGGCAGGAACCTACTCGTCGGGATGCGTCAGGTGCGGGGCTCGGGCGGCGTGCCCTCGCGCCAGGCGTCGTCGGCGTCGTCCCAGCCCTCGTTGCGCTGCTCGGCTTTGGCCTTCCAGTTCTCGGCTTCGGCGCGCGAGGGGTACGGGCCGAGGAGATGATCCGCCGGTCCGCGCTCGGAAGCGGGAATGGCAACCTTGCGCTCGAGATCCCAGTACCAGGTGTCGTCGTGGCTCACGACGTGCAGTCTCGCGCGACCGCCACCGCCGGCGCGCTCTGAGGCGTACGCTGTGAGGATGCTGTTGACCCCCGATCGTCTCGTCGCGGGTGGCGACGCCCTGGCCCGCGACGACGAAGGCCGTGTGGTGTTCATCGACGGGGCGCTGCCCGGCGAGGTCGTCGAGGTCGAGGTCGAGACGTTGAAGAAGGATTTCGCCAGGGGGCGGATCGTTCGGATCGTCGAGAAGTCGCCGCTGCGCGACTCACCATCGTGCGGGCACCGACGGGCCGGCTGCGGGGGGTGCGACTGGATGCATCTCCAACCGACGGCGCAGTTCGACGCCAAGGTCGAGATCGTGCGCGAGTCGCTGCGCCGGATCGGCCGGCTCGACGCCGACTTGGTCGACACGATCGTCGTGCCGGGATCTGCGGTCACGCCGTTCGGATATCGCACGACGATTCGAGTCGTCGGCGGGGCCGACGGTGCGCTCGGGTTTCGCGAGCAGGGCACCACCGATGTCGTCCCGATTACCAGTTGTCCGATCGCCGAGTCGAAGCTCTCCCGTCTGCTCGCTGTGATCCAGGCCGATGAGGGCGCAGAGCTCACGTTGCGCACGTCAGTGGCGACCGGCGCGGTGACGGCGATCTGGGACAAGCGCTTTCGCAAGGCGATTCGCGGCGTGCCGTCGGAGGTCCACATCGGCGAGCGGGCCTGGCTCACCGAACGGATCGCCGGCCGCGACCTGCGGGTATCGGCCGGATCGTTCTTCCAATCCGGCGCGCAGGCCGCCGAACTCCTCGTTGCTGCGGTGACTGCAGCTGCGCCTGAACTGGCGACCGCATCCCACGCCGTCGACGCCTACGGCGGTGTCGGGCTGTTCGCCGTCACCGCGATGGCTGGAGCGAAGCAGGTCAGCGTGATCGAGTCGGGGAAGTCGGCGTGTCTCGACGCCGAGCACAACCTCACCGGCCGTGAGGCACGTGTGCTGCGGGCCGAGGTGACGGGCTGGACCCCGCCGACCGGGTCGGGTTCGATCCTGCCGGTCGACGTGATCGTCGCCGATCCGGCCCGTCCGGGTCTGGGCAAGCCGGGTGTCGCCGCGCTCGCTGCCGCCAACGCACCGGTGTTCGTGCTGGTCAGCTGTGATCCCGTGTCGCTCGCCCGTGACGTGACGCTCATGGCCGCGGCCGACTACGTGGCTGAGCGTGTCGAGGTCCTCGACCTGTTCCCGAACACCCATCACGTCGAGACCGTCACGCGGTTCGTGTCAGCCGCTGGCTGACTACTCTGACCGAAATTCGTCATCCGGGAGGACGCCCTGCAACGTAATGATGATGTGAGACGCGAATACACCGATGCTTCCGACGCCGCGCTCGTGGTGTCGATCGGGAGGTATCAGCAGGCCGCGCTCGCCGAGGCGTACCGCCGTCACGCCGGCGCCACCTTCGGCCTGGCAAAGCGCCTGCTCAGCGATCATTCCCGCGCTGAGGAAATCGTGCAGGAGGTGTTCGTGCGTCTGTGGAACGAACCGAGCCGCTTCGATCCCGAGCGCGGCACGCTGCGCAGCTTCTTGCTGGCGAACACGCACGGCAGGGCCGTCGATCTCATCCGGTCTGACGCCTCGCGTCGCAACCGTGAGGAGAAGGAGGCCCGTCAGCAGGCCGACGGTGGGTACGACATCGCCCGTGAGGTATGGGACATCGCCCTGGCCGGACATGTTCGTGAGGCCATGGAAACCCTGCAGCAGGGCGAGCGTGAGGCGATCGAACTGGCCTACTTTGGAGGCCTCACGTACAAAGAGGCCGCCGATCATCTCGGCGAGCCCGAGGGGACAGTGAAGAGTCGTATTCGCTCGGGGCTCAAGAAGCTCCGGGGAGAACTCGTGCAAGCCGGCGTCGGGATTGGGACGGATTGATCATGGAAGAGCAGGACGACATGGCCGCACCACCCGGCGACACCTACGAACTCGACGAGCTCCTCGGCGCGTACGCACTTGATGCCGTCGACGAGGCAGAGCGGCGCCGAGTCGAGGATTACCTCGAGGTGAACCCTCGGGCGGCTGCCGAGGTGCAGGCCCACCGTGAGGTCGCCACGATGCTGGCATTCACCGGCATGGAGGCGCCCGACGACCTGTGGAGTCGCATCGCCGACGAGATCGGCGAGCAGGCACCGCCCCCCGGCCCAGAACTCGCCAAGGTGATGTCGATGGAGGATCACCCGCGTCGTCGCCGGATCTCTGCGATCGCCCCCTGGGTCGTGACGGCGGCTGCGGCTGCGGTCATCGGTTTCGTGGCCATTGGCCTGGTCGACTCTGCCGAGGCACCGAATGAGCCGATGTCCAGCGCACTCGAAGCCGCGCTCGCCGATCGTGATTCGTTGACAACGACGCTCCTGTCGGACGCTTCCGATGCGTCGGCGGAGGCGGTCATCGATCAGGACGGTCACGGGTTCGTGGTTGGCAGCTCCCTACCGACGCTTCCCGATGGTCAGACGTACCAACTCTGGGGCGTCGTCGAGGACGGTCAAGTGATCTCACTCGGCATCTTCGGTCCGAGCCCCGAGATCGAGACGTTCACGGTTGAAGGTGCGGTCACGGCGTTGGCCATCACGATCGAGCAATCCCCTGGCGTCATCAGCAATGGCAACCCCGACGGTGCCTTCGTCGGCGCCTTCTGACCGCCCGAACCACCACGCCTCGGCGATCCCCTGCGATGAGCGAAGCGACCGCATACGGGATGCTTCGCTCATCGGAGGCAGGCGGGTGGGCCTGCCGGGCCCGTAGCCTGACGGGGTGCTGACACCGGTCTGTTCCGAGGAAGTTCGTGCGGCGCTGGGGGCTGATCAACCGGTGGTGGCGCTGGAGTCGACGATCTTCTCGCACCTCGGCCTGCCTTCGCCCCACAATCGTGACGCTCTCGAGCGGTGCCTCGCGGCCGTGCGGGCAGGCGGGGGAGTGCCGGCCGTGACAGCGGTTCTCGACGGGACCGTCCGCTTGGGGTTGACGGGCGAGGAGCACGAGCGCATCCTCGGCCCGGCCCGCAAGGCGGCCGAACGCGATGTCGCTGTCGCCGTCGGCCAGCGCTGGGAGTTCGGGGCGACAACTGTGTCGGCGTCCGTGGCGATCGCTGTGGCTGCGGGCGTGTCGGTGTTCGCGACCGGCGGGATCGGTGGGGTGCACCGTGGGTCGGAGCTGACCGGCGACATCTCAGCCGACCTCGACGCGATCGCATCGCATCCGGTCGTCACGGTGTCGGCCGGCGCCAAGGCCTTCCTCGATCTACCTCGCACCCTGGAGTTCCTCGAGACCGCAGGAGCGCCGGTGCTCGGTTGGCAACACGACTGGTTCCCGGCGTTCTACACCCGCTCATCGGGCCTTCCCGTGCCGCATCGGGTCGACTCAGCCGACGAGGTCGCCCGCATCTTCGCCGCCCGGAGCCGTCCGTCGTCGGGTGTACTCCTCACGGTGCCGATCCCCATCGAGGCCGAACTCGACGCCGCGGAACTCGATGGTGTGCTCCACGAGGCCCTCGCCGAGTGCGAACGCTCCGGCGTGACCGGCGCCGCGATCACGCCGTTCGTGCTGGGCCGCATCGGTGCCGCGACCGAGGGACGCAGCGTCCCCGCCAACCTTGCGCTCGCCGAGAACAACGCCGGCGTCGCCGCGCAAGTCGCCGTTGCGATCGCTGCTACCTGACAACCCCACTCCTCCAGCGATGAGCGAAGGGTCCCGTATGCGGTCGCTTCGCTCATCGCAGTGAGGCAAGGACGTGATGCGATGAGCGAGACAACCCGTATGTGGTCGCTTCGCTCATCGCTGGTGGGGGTGGCGGTGCGGCGGGTCAGGCGAGGCGGGTGAGGCGACGTTCGACGCGGTCGAGGTAGGCGGCGCGCCGGGTGTCGGTCGATGTGTCGATGCCGTAGAACGCGAGCCAGGTGGTGCGGGCCCGTGGATGGCACATCGTGCGCAGGCTGCGGGTGATGGTGCGCTTGCCGGCTTCGCCTTCGACGGCATTGATCCATTTGGGCGAGCCGTGTGTGGTGACGGCGACGAGCCGTCGGATGTTGTGCAGGCCGGGCTTCAATCGGTTGGCGCCCTCGGGCAGGGTCCAGGCGACGCCATTGACCCATACCCGATCGATCCAGCCCTTCAACATGGCCGGCTGCGCCGACCACCACGTGGGATACACGAGCACGAGCGTGTCGCACCACTGCAGATCCTGGGCGTACGAGGCGAGCGCCGGTTCGGTGCCGGCAACGAGGTGGTTGGCGTGGTCGGCCGCGGTGAACCCCGGATCGAAGCCAACCGCGTAGAGGTCGGTGAAGCGCACCTCGGCCCCACCGGTCGCCAGCCCGACGAGTACCCGGTCGCGCACCTCGGCGACGAACGACTCCTCCAGCGGATGGCAGTACACGACGAGCGCGCGGGTCATCGCAGCGCCGCCATCTCCCGTTCGACGCGAGCAGCGAACTCATCGCGGGCTGCGAGTGTCGACGTGTCGATCGCGTAGAAGCCGAACCACGTCGGGCGGGCCCGGAATCCGCAGCTCATCCGCAGTGCCCGGGTCAGGGTCCGCCGACCGTTGTCGTTGACCAGCCTGACGTACGACCGGGGGGACCCGTAGGTAGAGATGCCGATGATGCGGCGCACCTGGCCGAGCCCCGGCCGGACCTTGTGGGTGCGTTCGTCGAACCGGAAGCCGACCCCCGGGACCATCACTCGTTCCAGCCAACCCTTGAGGATCGCCGGCAGCCCGCTCCACCAGGTTGGGTAGACGAACACCAGCGCTTCGGCCCGGGTCACGAGGTCGGCGTGTTCGGCAACCATCGGGTCGAGGATCGGGGTCTCGCCATGGTACGCCCGCCGCTCCTCAGCTGTCATTGCGACGCCGAACCCGGCCGCATACAGGTCGAGGACGTGGACGTCGTGGCCGCCTGCCCGTAACCCCGCGGCGGCGCGTGCGGCCAGGGCGTGGCAGAAGCTGTCGGGCGACGGGTGGGCGACGACGAGGGCGACGAACACGTCAGTCGATCGCCGGTAACGCCGGCTCGGGGGTGGCGGCGGGCTGGTTGCGTTCGGGACGCAGCGACAACAACTGGTTGACGGCCACGAACAGCAGCAGCAACGCAAACATGATGTTCGCCGTCTGCTCGCTCAGTTGGTCTGAGATCGTTGCGCCGATCACGGCGGTGAATGCACCGATCCCGCCGACGATCACCGCCGCACGGAGGTCGACGTTGGCATTCTTGCGATTGCGGAATGTGCCCATGATCGCCGTGGGAACAATGACGGCCACGGAGGTTCCTTTCGCAACGACGGTGGCCATGCCGAGCGTCGCCATCGCCGGCACCATGATCACGCCGCCGCCGATGCCGAGGAGCCCGGCGAGGGTGCCCGATACGAACCCGACGAGGACGAGGATGAGGGCCACGCCCACCGTGATGTCGATCCCGGCCGAGTCGTGCGAGCCGAACAGCAGGCGAGTGGCGGTGAGCAGAACCGTGATGACGAAGATGAGCACCAGCACGTTCTTGGGGATCACGTGGAGTAGGTGCGTGCCGACGATCGCGCCGACGAGTGCGCCGATGGTGATGAAGAACGCGACCGCCCAGTCGACGTTGCCGTGCGCGAGGTACGTGGCGAGGCTGGCGAGCGAGATCGGCAACGTGGCTGCGAGCGAGGTTCCGTGTGCCCGTCGCCGCTCCATCTTGGCGACCGAGATGAGGCCCGGGACCATGATGAGCCCCCCGCCGACCCCGAACAGTCCACCGAGCAGCCCGGCCGCAACGCCGACGAGTGCCGCCTTGCGGAACTGCACGGGAGGGGCGGACACGAAGCCCGAGGATACGCGCTCCGCAAGCGCCTCACCTCCACCACGCTTGCGAACGCCGCTCCAGCGATCTCGTGAACAAGTTGCGGTCTCTGTGCGCAACTTGATCACGAGAACGGTGATGAGGTGGCGGTCAGGCGTGGAGGTGGTCGGCGCCTACTCGGGCGAGGAGTTGGTGGGCGAGTTCGCCGGTTGCGGGCGAATCCTGACGCTGCGGTATCGGCACGTTCGATGAACAACTCGACCGCTGCGTCACCTGCCAATGACGGCACCCGCCACGCCCACTCCCCGGCGACCGCCAACGACTCGCGGCTCGTGACCCTTGAGCGCTTCGACCAGTGCCGCCACGTCGTCGAGGACGTGTTCGCAATTGTCGATCACCAACAACGCCTCACGACCCATCAAGCCATCCACGACAACCTGCCGCCAGGTTCGTTCAGGTTGGGGCTGCAACGTGAACACTGCTGCCACCGCCGCGTCTACACCATCACCGTCGGACACCGGGGCCAACTCGATCAACCACACCCCGTCACGAAACTGGGGTGCCAGCATTGCGGCCGACTGCACAGCGAGGCGGGTCTTGCCAACCCCACCCACCCCGATCAACGTCACCACCGGATGGGCGCCGACGGCGTCGACAATCGTGGCGACGGCGTCGTCGCGGCCGACGAAACTGGACGACTGCACCGGCAAATTGCCGGGTACGACATCGATGGTCCGCAACGACGCGAACTCGGATTGCAGGCCGTCGGCGCGGACCTGGAACAGCTGCACCGGTCCGGACAGGTCGCGCAGGCTCCGCAACCCCAGATCGACCAGCTCGACGCCGGTCACCAGACTCGCCGTCGACGACGCCACGAGTATCTGGCCGCCATGACCCGCCGCCATCACGCGAGCCGCCGTGTTCAACGTCGACCCGAAATAGTCGTCACCACGCAACTCGGCCTCACCCGACGCGATCCCCATCCGCACCGGCAACCCCAACTGTCGCTGCGCCACCATTGCCGCATCCACGGCCGCCCGCGCCGACTGGAACGCCACGCACACCCCGTCACCGGTGTGCTTGAACAACCAGCCGCCGTCAGCCTCGACGGCCACACGCAACACCCCGTCGTGGGCGGCCAACTCGACGCGCATCGCGTCCGGATCGGCTTCCCACAGCCTTGTAGAGCCCTCGATGTCAGTGAACAGAAACGTCACGGTTCCCGACGGCCGCACCCCACCCGACTCCATCCAATGATTCTCCCACACCATGCCGCGTTGGCGACCGAGCCAGGTCAGGGGTCGATGAAGGTGAGGAGCCGAGCTTCGATTGTCGGCCACTCGTCGACGGTGATCGAGTACGTGGCCGTATCGCGCAGCGTGTCGTCCTCGCCGGCTCTCGTTGATCGCCGGTGACGTCGCATCACGCCTTCGAACGTGGCACCGATCCGTTCGATCGCCCGCCGGCTCTGCTCGTTGCGGGCGTCGGTACAGATCGCCACCCTCTGCGCATTCCACGCGTCGAATGCGTGCGACAGCAGCAGCAGTTTGGCCTCGCTGTTGATCGGCGTGCGTTGGGCCGATGCTGACAGCCAGGTGCCACCGATCTCGACCTCGTCGGGATCGGATCGCCCGAGCGGCCAGAGGGGGTTGAGGAACCGGGTGCAACCCACCACGATCCCGTCGGCAACTCGGCGTTGAACGAAGGGTGCGGCTCGGCCGTGAGCAGCATCATCGAGCAACCAGTGCACGTATCCAGCAGCGTCGTCGTGGCCGTCGGGGACCTGCGTGAAACCGAAGCTGGATCGATCACCGCTGCCTGCTGCAGCGATCTCGTCGACGTGGTCAGCCCGCATCGGTTCGAGCAGCACGAATCGGCCCGACAGCGGCACCACGGCAAGTTCGGTCACACCGACATCTTGCCGCATTGGCAACACCGGCCCGTCGGTCGGATTCGCCGGGACCCTCCGCGGTACCGTGCAGCGATGGCCGACTCGACCCCCGTCGTTCCGAGCGCAGCGCCACGAGCGCTCGACGACCTGTTCGACACCAGCACGATCCTCGCCAACGCCCCGCTCGGCGACGACGGGAAGCCGCTCGAGGTGCTCCACGATCGCGAGTACCGAGTGCGCGCATTTCGTAAACGGGACGATCTGCTGTTGATCCGTGGCGCGGTGCGCGATCAGAAGCCGCCGGGGCTGTACATCGCCATCGATCCGAACCCGTTGACGATCCACCACATGCAGATCGACCTCGAGATCGCATTCCCGACGCTCGAGATCGTCGGCGCCGAGGTCGGCATCGAGGTCCACCCCAGCGCTGGATGCCCGAGCATCGAGTCGCACTACGACAAACTCGTCGGGCTGTCGATCGCCCGAGGCTTCACCCACAAGGTGCGCGAACTCTTCGGCGGACCCCGAGGCTGCACCCACACAACGGCACTCCTTCAGGCGATGGCCCCGGTGGCCGTCCAGTGCATGTGGTCGATGCGGGCATCGCAGGCCAAGCGCGGCGGCGCAATGACAGCGGAGCCGTCGCCCGAACAGCGCGAAATGGCGTGGCAGTTCAACCTGAACACGTGCCACGTCTGGGCTGAGGACGGTGAGCAGGTGCAGCAGATCCGGGCCGGTGGCGACTTCGAGCCGCCGATCTTTGCACGTGAACGCATGGTGGAACTCGGACTCAAGCCCGAGACCTGGCGCGAGCGGATGCAGAGCTGACGGCCGATTGCCCGCCGTGGCCTTGGCTGAATGCCTGGTGGCGATTCGGATCCGACCTGGCAGACTGGTCGACCACATGGTGGTCATAGCTCAACAGGTAGAGCACCAGGTTGTGATCCTGGCGGTTGGGGGTTCAAGTCCCCTTGGCCACCCCAAAGCTGGCCCTGACTGGGTGCAGAGCGACCAATCGCTCTGTACCCT
>DASQFE010000107.1:0-3794 GCA_035633295.1 Ilumatobacteraceae bacterium
AGGTCATCGAACGCTCAGGCTATGGCCGGGGCGCAGTGTTGCTCAGGAAGCCGCTTTGCGTTGACGACCCGACGACCGAGGCACCAGCGTGGGATTGACCTTGTCGATCACCGTTGTCTCGTCGATCACGACCTTGCCCACATCTGTGCGTCCTGGCAGGTCGTACATCGTGTCGAGGAGCACCTCTTCGAGAATCGCTCGCAGGCCACGGGCGCCGGTTCCACGAAGGATGGCCTGATCGGCGATTGCCTGCAGCCCGTCGGGGGTGAACTCGAGTTCGACGTCTTCGAAGCTGAACACCTTCTCGTACTGCTTCACCAGGCTGTTCTTCGGCTCGACGAGGATCTGCATCAAGGCCTCGCGATCGAGACTGCCGACAGCACCGATCATCGGGAGACGGCCAATGAACTCGGGGATCATGCCGAACTTCACGAGATCCTCGGGCAACACCTGCGCGAACAGCTCTCCCGGGTTGCGGTCGACAGCTGAGCGGACCGTGCCGTGGAACCCGACGCCCTTGTGGCCGATGCGCGACTCGATGATCTGTTCGAGCCCGGAGAAGGCTCCGCCCAGGATGAACAACACGTTGGTGGTGTCGATCTGGATGAACTCCTGATGCGGATGCTTGCGACCGCCCTGCGGGGGCACCGATGCCTGGGTTCCCTCGAGGATCTTCAGGAGGGCCTGCTGTACGCCCTCGCCCGACACGTCGCGGGTGATCGACGGGTTCTCGCTCTTGCGCGCCACCTTGTCGATCTCGTCGATGTAGACGATGCCCGTCTCGGCCCGCTTCACGTCGAAGTCGGCGGCCTGGATCAGCTTGAGCAGGATGTTCTCGACATCCTCGCCGACATAGCCGGCTTCGGTGAGTGCGGTGGCGTCGGCAACGGCAAACGGCACGTTGAGCTGGCGGGCCAAGGTTTGCGCGAGGTGGGTCTTGCCGCACCCGGTGGGGCCGAGGAGCAGAATGTTCGACTTGGCAAGTTCGACGTCGTCGCGTCGTCCAACGGTGGTGGCCTGATTCTGATGTTGGATCCGCCGATAATGGTTGTAGACAGCGACGGACAGGATCTTCTTGGCCGACTCCTGTCCGACGACGTAGTCATCGAGGAACGCCCGGACCTCACGGGGATTCGGAAGACTGTCGAAGCTCAGCTCCGCTGTTTCGCTGAGCTCCTCTTCGATGATCTCGTTGCACAGATCGATGCACTCGTCACAGATGTAGACGCCGGGGCCGGCGATCAGCTTCTTGACCTGCTTTTGCGACTTGCCGCAGAACGAGCATTTCAGCAGTTCGCCGCTGTCCCCGAATTTCGCCACTCTCGGTACCCCTGTCGTGTCGTTGCTGCGCTGGCTGTGCGAGTTGAAGCGTGACAGTCTGGCGCGTCCACTACGAAGAGTCGTGGACCCACCCGACGAATCAGGCTGATCCCAACCCGCTCAGCGGATGGGCCCGGTCCGGTCCACCGTCTCGCGAGAGGAAATCACTCTGTCGATGATGCCATACTCCAGCGCCTCGTCGGCCTCCATGACGAAATCACGGTCGGTGTCGGCGTGGATTCGTTCGATCGGCTGCCCGGTGTGGTCGGACAAGATGCCGTCGAGGAGCTCGCGCATGCGCATGATTTCCTTGGCGGCGAGTTCGAGATCAGTGACCTGGCCGTAGCCGACCGAACCGCTCGGCTGATGAAGCAGCACCCGACTGTGCGGCAGCGCCAGACGCTTGCCCTTCGTGCCGGCCGCGAGGAGAACCGCTGCCGCGGATGCAGCTTGGCCGAGACAGATCGTGGCGATGTCGTTCTTGATGAACTGCATCGTGTCGTAGATCGCAAACAGCGCCGTGATGTCGCCACCGGGGCTGTTGATGTAGATGTTGATGTCCTTGTCGGGGTTTTCCGACTCGAGGTGGATCAACTGAGCGCACAGCAGACTGGCGATCTGGTCGTCGACCGGCGTCTGCAAGAAGATGATGTTGTCCTTCAGCAGGCGGCTGTAGAGGTCGTAGGCGCGCTCGCCACGACTCGTCTGTTCGACGACGTTCGGAACCAGATAGTTCACCGCTTCGAGATTCATGACGTGGTCTCCTCGTCGTTGTCGGGGTCGTTGTCGGGGTCGGTCGTTTCGGGATCGGTCGTTTCGGAAGCAGCTGCGACGGCCGATCGGGCATCGGTCGCCGCAATGACTGCCGCTGCGGCCGCCTCGACATTGCGATCGTCGTGATCGTCGTGATCGTGGTCGCCGTGACCACCGTCGTCGTCGTGGGTGTGGCCAAGCAGTGTGTCGCGGTCGATGACCTCGCCGCTGGGGTCGACGAACTCGACGTGGTGGATCAGCCAGTCGAAGGCCTTCGACTTGCGGATCTGCGCCTGCAATTCGGGCACAGCGTCGTTCTGTTCGTAGGCCTTGCGGATGTCCTTGGCCTTCTGGCCGTACTGCATCGCCATGCGGGCGTACTCGGCGTCGAAGTCGTACGGCTCGACCTCGAGGCTCTCGGCCTCGGCGACGGCTCGCAGTGCGAGGTCGACCTTGACCGCCTCGACAGCGGCACCGCGCATCGACTCGATGAACTGGTCGGGCTCCTGGCCGGTGGCAGCGAGCCACTGGCCGAGATCGATGCCCTGCGCCTGGAACTGCTGGACCGTACCCTGGACCCGCTGATTCAGGTCGGCGTCGACCATCGATTCGGGCGCCTCGACGGCCACGAGCGCTGCCAGCGCCTCGTTGAGCGAACGAACCAGGCTCTGTCGAGCCTGGTTGAGCTTGGTGTTGCCGATCGATTCCTTGAGGCTGGCATCCCACTCGTCGACGGTGTCGAACTCACCGAGGTTGTCAGACACCCAGTCGTCGGTGAGTTCCGGCGCAGTCATCTCCTGGACGGCGGTGACCTTGACCACGAAGTCGGCCGGCTCATCGATGCCCTTGGGCGTGGAGGTGAAGGCGAGCTCGTCGCCAACCGACGCGCCGGTCAGCTGGTCGTCGAAGTCGTCGGTGACCCAGCCCTGGCCGACTTCGTACGACCAGTCCTCGGTGTTGAGACCCATCAGCTCTTCGCCGTCACGAGTGGTGGCGAGATCGAGCGTCACGAAGTCACCGGTCTGGATCGGGCGGTCGACATCGACCAGCGAGCCACCGCGCTTCAGCTCGGCCTCGCGGGCTGACGCAACATCGTCGTCGCTCACGGCGATCGATGGCAGTTCCACTCGCAGCTCGCCGTAGCCGGCAACGGTGATCGTGGGACGCACCTCACAGGTGGCGTCGAACTCGACCGGGCCGGCTTCGGTACCGTCGGTGATCTCGACCGCCGGTGTGGCGATCAGATCGATCTCGTGCTCACGCACCGCCTTGGCGAGGTACTGCGGTACTGCGTCACGCAGCGCTTGCTCGCGGGCGACTCCAACTCCGACACGAGCCTCCAACACCTTCCGGGGCGCCTTGCCCGCCCGGAAACCGGGGAGGTTGACCTCCTTGGCGATGAGCTTGAACGCCCGATCGATGTCGTGTTCGAACTCTGCCTCGTCAACTTCGACGTACAGCTTGACTTTGTTGCCCTCGAGGGTCTCCACCGAACTCTTCACAGGGGTGCGAGTGTATCGGCGAGGTCCTGGCTCCGGTCCGGCCCACCGGTGCTCTCGTTGGTGCGCTCGTCGCACATGAACTCGCGCGATCCGACGCGTACCGGGCACAATGGTGCGCGATGGAGTACTGGAAGCCACACGCTCTCGCCACGCCGCACGCCGACCAGCTCGACCTGCGGATGAACGACAAGGTCCGCACGATCGTCGACATGCACGACG
>DASQFE010000108.1:0-2157 GCA_035633295.1 Ilumatobacteraceae bacterium
GTTTGGACGTCGAGGACGTCGACACTGCCCTGCACATCGTGTTGTCGCTGCGTGATCTTGCGCTCAACAGCTCGAGTTTCGAACTCGCTCAGTGGGCAGAAGACGCGGCGACCGCTGGGGCGCGTGCTGGTCATCCGCTGACTGTTGATGGCTACGCGATTGCCGGCTTGGGGGCCTGGAAGCGGGGGTCGCTCGACGACACACGGCGACTTCTCTCGCTGGCCGAAGCCATCGTCGAACGAAGCGATTCCTCAGCGACCTACGAGCTTCTGGGAGCGCAGGCCACCGAGGATCTCGCGCACGGCGAACTCTTCCGAGCGATCGAGCGATTGGACGAAGCCGTCAAGGTGCCCGGAGTGATGGACGATCCGCTCCACCGCGCAGAGACATTGGGAACGATGGCCATCTGCATGGCGTACGCACACGATCCTGACGGCGTCGCCGTGGCAGATTCGATTGCCGCCGGTCTCGCTGGGCATGCCGCCGGCATCGCGGAGGCATGGAATGCCTACGCCGCGGGCGAATGCCGTCTCGATACCGATCCGACCGTCGCTCACCAGCGTTTGCAGCATGCAGTGGACCTGGCCAGGACTGGTGGCTCCACGTTTCTCGAGGGCATCGCTGGCGCCTCGCTCGCATCGCTCGAGGTTCGATCGGACAACCGACTGGCAGCCGTCGACACGTATCGCTGGCTCGTTCCATTGTGGTTGCGTGCCGGATTGCAGTCGCCGTTCTGGACCGGTATGCGAAGCGTGGTCGAGCTGCTGACGCGCGCCGGTGAGGTCGTGGCCGCGGTCCGAATTCTTGGTGCGGTGATGGCACCGGGCAGCGGTCACGACGTCTACGGCGACGACGCCGCCCGACTCGCCACGATCCGCTCGACACTTGAACAGCAAGTCGGCACAACGGTGTTCGACGACGAGTTTCACAGAGGCTCGGAGTTCGACGAGGCGGCCGCCGCCAACGAGGCGACGGCCGCCTTCGACCGACTGAGGTGAGCTCGAAGTGTTCAGTCACCAACGGGGGCCGGCGGGGTCGATCCCGAGCAGGACCTTGGCCACGGTCTCGTGGGTCAGGGCGGCATTGGCGGGGTGGAATCCTCCCGCGCGGACATCGCGGTAGAGCCGCTCGAGTTCGTTTCCTCGCACCATCGCGACGCCACCGGCGACATCGAGTGCGATGTCGACCACGCGCTTGGCCGCCTCGACGGCCCGCCATTTCGCCGACACGATCTTCGGGCCCCACATGGCTCCGTGATCGACGCCTGCGCACCAGTCGTCGATGAGTCGATCAACCAACGCCAGCGCCGGGTCCAGTTCGAGGAACATCTCTGCGATCTGGTGCTGCACCATCGGATTGTGGGCGTAGGTCCCACGGGGGATCGCCACCGATGACTTGGTGGTCGCCGAGTGGATCGCCAACTCCAGCGCGCGTTCGGCGATGCCGAGGTACACGTTGGCCATCACGGGCAACGCCCAGATGTTCATGGCGAAAAGGAACAGGTCTGCATCGACCCCAGCGGGCACGGTCCGTGCGATGCGAGCGTCGGGGACGAACGCCTCGTCGAGCACGGTGTCGTAGCTCTGGGTGGGTCGCATGCCGAGCGTGTCCCAGTTCGGCACCACGGTGACGCCGTCAGCGTTGCGGTCGACGAAGCCGTGCACGATGACCGGTGCCTCGGGATCTGACAGATCGATTCCGTGCACGCCCAGCAGTGACCAGACCGGCCCGTTCGATCCGAACATCTTGCGGCCGCTGAATCGGTACCCGCCGGCGACTCGTGTTGCCGTGGTGGTCGACATCACGACGGGGGCGTCGTTGCCGGCTTCGGCGTGGCCAGCGGCGATGATCCGTCCAGCGAGCGCCTCGTCGAACATCCAACGGCACGACGTGTCACCGAATCGTTCGAGTTCGGCGGCGATACCGATCCAGTAGGTGTGCATCGTCATCGCAAGCGCCGTGGCCGGCGCGTACGTGGCGAGCTTGCGTTGCAGCACGGCGAACTCGCCGAGGCTCAGGCCCCAGCCTCCGAATTCGGCCGGGACGGCAGCCGCGAGGTAACCGAGGTCGCGCAGCACGGCGAGGTCTTCGTCGATGTAGGCGTTGTCGGCATCGGCTCGTCGGGCACGGACCCGGAACTCTTCGAGCACGGCGTCG
>DASQFE010000109.1:0-2991 GCA_035633295.1 Ilumatobacteraceae bacterium
CGGAGCGCCCAGTCGGCGGCGCTGCTCTACGAATGGGCCGAAGCCAGCAGCTATGCGACTCCGTTCGTGGCCGACCCGGCACACCGCTCGAACGTCGTCGGCACGATCGACCTCGACGACAGCATCGACGCCACTGCGGTCAGTGCGGTCTTGCGGGCCAACGGCATTCTCGACACCGACTCGTACCGCAAGCTCGGGCGCAACCAGCTCCGCGTCGGCATGTTCCCGGCGATCGACCCATCCGACGTCGCGGCGCTGACCGGATGCATCGACCATGTCGTCGGGGAAATGAACACGGCGACCTGATGCAGCCCACCGATGTGCTCGAGTTCGACACCGGCGACATCGGCACGCTCGAACGTCCGGTCATGCTGGTCGGGCTCGAGGGCTGGTTCGACGTCGGCGGGGCCGCCACCCAGGCGGTCAACGCGTTCGTCAGCGCCGAACGTGCCGTGACCGTCGGCCAGATCGATCCCGACCCCTTCTACGACTTCACCCAGCAGCGTCCCCACGTGTCGATCGACGACGACATCCGCGAGATCGTCTGGCCGTCGAACGAGTTCGTCCTCCAGCGCAATCCTGGCCACCGCGACGTCGTTGCCCTGATCGGCGTCGAGCCCCACATGGCCTGGCGCACGTACACGGGTGCCATCACCGTCGTCGCCGAGGCACTCGGCTGCGAGGCGATCGTTACCGTCGGCTCGGGTGCGGAGGCGATTCCCCACTCGCGCACTCCGCCGGTCACCGGGAGCACCGCCAACGCCGAGCTGGCGCGTCGGCTCGGGCTGGTGGCCCCGTCGTATCAGGGCATGACCGGCGTGGTCGGCGTGCTCCAGGCCGACCTCGAGGCCCGCGACATCCCGTCGATCTCGTTGCGCGTCGGCATCCCGCACTACTTGATGAACGCCGAACACCCGCAGGCGGTACAAGCGCTCGTACGCCACTTGAGCCACGTGCTCGACGTGCCGAACACCACCGACCTCAGCGATCAGATCGACGGTTGGCGCGACGTCCACGACGAACTCGTCGCCAACGACGAACAGCTACGGATGTACGTCAACCTGCTCGAAGCAGAATTCGACCGCAGAGCCGAGGCGCAGATCCCGACGGCCGACGACCTCGGCGCCGAGTTCGAAGAGTTCCTCCGCAACCAACGCGACGACTGATCACATCAGGGGTCAGACCCCTTTTGCAAGAATCGTCAGGCTTTGGCGGCGGCGAAGGCGGTGTCGAGGTCGGCGATGATGTCGTCGACCGACTCGATGCCGACGCTGAGGCGGATCAGGCCGGGCGTGACATCCGACGCCGCCTGCTCCTCCGGCGTGAGCTGACTGTGGGTGGTGCTCGCCGGATGGATCACGAGGCTGCGCACGTCGCCGATGTTGGCAACGTGGCTGTGCAGCTCGGCGCCCTCGACGAACTTCTTGCCGGCCTCGAGGCCGCCCTTGATCTCGAACGCCAGCACCGAGCCGTAGCCGCGTCCGCCACCGAGCTTGGTGGCCCGCTCATGCCACGGGCTCGACGCCAGACCCGAGTAGTTGACCGACTCGACCTGGTCGTGAGCGTCGAGGTACTCGGCCACCTTCTGGGCGTTGGCGAAGTGGCGCTCCATCCGCAGGCTCAACGTCTCGATGCCCTGGAGGATCAGGAAGGCATTGAACGGCGAGATGGCGAGGCCCATGTCGCGCAGCATCTGCACGCGGGCCTTGAGAATGAACGCTCCATGGCCGAGCGCCGGGAAGTAGGCGAGGCCGTGGTAGCTGGGATCGGGCTCGGTGAAGTTCGGGAACCGGCCGGATGCGGCGTAGTCGAACGTGCCGCCGTCGACGATCGCACCGGCGACCGACGTGCCGTGGCCGCCCATGAACTTGGTGAGGCTGTGGACCACGATGTCGGCGCCCCACTCGAGCGGGCGGATCAGGTACGGCGTGGGCACCGTGCTGTCGACCATCAGCGGGATCCCGTTGGCGTGAGCGACGCCGGCGATGCCCTCGATGTCGAGCACGTCGTTCTTGGGGTTCGGGATGACCTCACCGTAGAACACCTTCGTGTTCGGCTTGATGGCCGCTTCCCACTGCGCGAGGTCGTCGGGGTCGTCGACGAAGGTGACCTCGACGCCGAACTTCGGCAGCGTGTAGTGCAGCAGGTTGTACGTTCCGCCGTACAGCGACGGCGAGGCAACGACGTGGTCGCCCGACTCGCACAGCGTCATGAGCGCGAGCGTCTCGGCGGCTTGACCCGAAGCGACAGCGAGCGTGCCGGGGAGCCCGACCGCCGTGGTGCAGCCCCCTTCGAGTGCGTTGACGCGGGCTTCGAGCGCCGCCTGCGTCGGGTTCATGATGCGGGTGTAGATGTTGCCGATCTCAGCGAGGCCGAACAGGTTCGCGGCGTGATCGGTGTCGCGGAACTGGTACGACGTCGTCTGATAGATCGGCACCGCCCGGGCGCCCGTGGTCGGATCGGGCTCGCCGCCGACATGGATCTGCTTGGTCTCGAAACCCCAGGAGTCACTCATAGGGCCCGCACGCTATCCCCCAATTCCCGACCCCACAAGTCGGGTTTCCGGCTGTCTCCCCGCCACCGCGTCAGAGCAGGCTGGCGACGAGGCCGGCCTGGCCGAGGTGGTACGTGACCATGATCGTGACCGGCATCCAGCGGGCGTCGGCGACGAACTGACGCCAGCCGAGCACCGAGTCGGACGCGACGAACAAGCCGGCTCCCACGATGGCGAACCAGTTACCGGTCGCCGCCGCCGCGCAGAACATCACCGAGATCGCCAGGAGATACGACGTCACGGCGGGCCCCAGCAGTGGTTTCGAGCGTCGGGCGGAACGAACGATCTGCACGCCGACCGTTCCGGCGAGGAGCGCCATCGCAACGAGCGCAGCGCCGAACCCGGCCCACGACCAATCCGGCGCGACCACGAGACCGATGGTGTAGGCGATGTGCGCCAGCAAGAACGCGACGAGGCCGGGCACGAAGCGTCGATCG
>DASQFE010000110.1:0-2159 GCA_035633295.1 Ilumatobacteraceae bacterium
ATCTGTTGATGCTGACGATCGAGGCGCTCGCGACCGAAGTCGCCCGATGAGGCGAGTGCCGCCTTGGCCGCCGGCGACAGCGTGATCTTCTGCGAACGCGCAGCCATCGCCGGCGTCTTCGACAACCCTGGTCGATCAGGCCAGCAGGCATTGACCACGAGCGGCAGCAGTACCATCCCGATATCGCCGGTCAGCTCGTTGGCCAGCTCGACTGCCTCGGTGATCGGTGTTTCCTCGGGCAGCGTGACGATCATGGCCTGGCAGCGAGCCGGATCGCGCAGCATGGCATCGACCTCGACGGCCTGATCCCGCACGGGTCCGGACTGCACGGCGTCGGAGAGCCCGGTCGCCGAACGCAGAAACGGTGCGGCGTGGCCGGCGGGTGGCGCATCGACGATGATCAGGTCGGCGGCGCGTTCTCGTTCGAGTTCCTTGATCTTGCCGAGCACGAGCAGGTGTTCGAGCCCGGGCGTCGCTGCAGCGATCATCGGAAGCGACGCCGCCGACGCTGCCCGGCGCAACATCCCACCGACGCCCTTGAGTTCGAGATAGTCACCGAACGCCTGATCGGCAGGAATCGTGCGCCCACGGACCTGGCCGGCACCCTTGATACGTCGCAGGATGCGATCGTTTTGGTCGAGCTCGCGCCCGCCGAGCAACGGGCCCATACCAGGTCGACCATCGACGGCGACGAACAACACATCGGCGCCTTCGCGAGCCGCCGCAAGTGCGTACGCCGCAGCAACAGTCGACGATCCGACACCACCCTTGCCCGCCACCACGGCGACCCGGGTGCTCGTGATCCAGTGATCAGCCATCACCCTTCACGGTACCGCCGCGTTACTCCTGGTGTCTGACACCGTGAGCAACGATTGGGTGGCTGGTGTCACCAGTCACGGGGTGAAACGGGGGCCGGCGAGGCCGACATGGCTCGACACCGTGCGACCCACGGCGCCGCACGCAACGCCCGCCGCGACAACCAGGCCGTCGATGTTCAGGCCCGTCGAGACACCCATGGCTTCGAGGGCGTGGGCAAGATCCTCGATCGGAACGTTGCCGCTGGCGTTCGGTGCGAACGGGCATCCGCCGAGTCCGCCGACGCTGGCATCGAGCCGGGTGACGCCATGTTGGAGTGCCACGATTGCGTTGGCGATGGCAAGGCCGCGCGTGTCGTGGAGATGGACACCGACGGCGACGTCGACGGCGCCGAGCGTGCGATCGACGAGGTGCGCAACCTCGGTCGGAACCGCAACACCGATGGTGTCGGCCAACCCGACCGAAGATGCCCCGGCGGCAACGGCTCGGCGAGCGGCCTCGACGACCCGATCAGGGTCGATACGGTGCTCGAACGGACATCCCATTGCGGTAGCCAGCGTCATCTCGACCACCGCTCCGGCATCGACGGCGTCAGCGGCGAAGCGCTCGAACGCGTCGAGCGCTTCGTCGGTGCCGACGCCTGCGTTGTGCCGGCTGTGCGTGTCGCTCACCGACACGACGTACTGCAAGTGGCCGACGCCGGCGGCGAGTGCCCGCTCGGCGCCACGCCGGTTGAGCACAAGACCCCATCGCGTGACCCCGCGGGCCTCGGCCAGCGGGTGGGTTGCTGCGCAGAACGCCTCGGCGTCGGCCATCGCCGGAACCCGATCAGGCCGAACGAAGCTCGTGAGCTCCAGATCTCGGACGCCCGCGGCGACGAGCGCTTCGAAGATGGCCAACTTGGCCTCGGTGGTGATCGGCTCCTCGTCTTGCAGTCCGTCACGCAGACTCACATCTCGCAGCACAACCGACTCGGGCAGGGGTATCACACCAACAGTCTCTCGCGCGGCGGGCGAGATCATCGACTCGATGGGCGACGGGCACGACCACGAACTAGACAAGGTGTCCATGACCACCGAATCGGCGTCGCGAACCGGACCGCTGCTCGGCGTGCGAGTCCTCGAACTCGGCAATTTCATCGCCGGACCGTTTGCCGGGCAATTGTTCGGCGACTACGGGGCAGAGGTGATCAAGGTCGAGGGGCCCGACGGTGACCCGATGCGCCACTGGGGGGTGAGCGTCGACGACTCCAGCCTGTGGTGGCCGATCATCGCCCGCAACAAGCGATCGGTCGTGGCCGACCTCAAGAATCCCGACGACCTGGCCTTCGTGCAGCGCCTCGC
>DASQFE010000111.1:0-3724 GCA_035633295.1 Ilumatobacteraceae bacterium
CGTGAGCACGAATCACGTCGCGATCGTCGGACGCTGCTGCGAATCGGACGTTCTTGTCCTCTTCTCCCGAATAGGTACTGAAGTGGTTGGTCCAGAACTCGACCATCTGCTCCGCGAGCTGTCCACCGTTGGTCACCGCACGGATGACGGCTGCGTGGCGCAGCTCCCGGGCCGGCCGATTGCTGTCCTGATCCTTGTACATCTGGTACCGGGTGGCGATGTCGGCAGCGAGCGAATTCGTAAGGTCGCTCAGGACCCCGCCCGGGCCGGCTGGCGGGGTCGAGAGCTGTTTGTCGAGGAAGGCAACGGCACCGAGTGAGGCGACCTCGGCGACGACTGCAGGCGTAGCCGAGTAGACGACCTTGCTGAGCAGCTGCACCTTGTGCATCGCTTCGAGCTCCTCGGCCGTGGGCCCGGGGGGAGGCGGCGGCGGGGTCGGCACCACAACCGGAGGTGGCACCGGTGTCACTGCCGGGGGTGTCACTTCGGGCGGTGTCACTTCGGGCGGGGGCGCTGCCGGCGGGGTCGCTGCGGGCGGAGTCGCTTCGGACGGGGGAGCTGCCGGTGGAGTCGCTGCCGGTGGTGTCGCTGCGGGCGGAGTCGCGGCCGGTGGCGCCGGCGTCCGACCGGGCGAGTTCGCGGGCGGCGGCGGCGTCTCGCCGGCCGGTGCGGGCGTCGCGACCGGGGTGGCAACCGCTGGTTCGCCGACGACTCGGGGCCGCGCCGTTGCAACCTCGGCTGCGCTCGATGCGTCGGACGCCACGGGTGTCGGCGGGCCGAGCGGCTGCGACGGGCCGGCAGACAGCTTGGGAGTGAGCTTCGCCTCGGGGAGCGTGGCGTTCGTTCGGGCCTTTCCGACGGCCTCGTCGACGGCGTCGTCGGCGCAGCCCGACACCAGCACCGCAAGCCCGACCGTCGATCCGGCGAGGGCTGCAAGCATGCCCCGTCGACCGAGCGGAGCGAAACCGAGCCGTTCGAGCATGTTCCGCTCATCAGCGCCGGAGGGATCCGCAACGAAGGCGACGTGCTGGGTGAGCGGTGGCAACGGCGGGGGCAAAGTTGACGATTGCGACCACGACAACAAGGGCGCAGCGGGCGCCGGCCAAATGTCGACCATCGGTCCGACCCGGGGAAGGCCGCTGGCAACCGCCCCGGGGGGAGCCCAGACGTCGACGGGTCCGCCGCCGAGGGTCTCCGTGAGGTCATCGGGATCAGCTGTGAGAACCTGGCTGTACACGTTGCCGCCTTGTGTGTCTGGTGATGTCAATTCCGCCGTTCGGACAGTAGACCGAAAGATCTCTCTGCGCAATGGTCCGCCCACTCCATGTGGTCAAGAGTTGGTCAAGTCGCGCGACCGGCCCCACATGTTCGAACCCGGTCTAACGTGCCGATGTGCAACGGCGACCATTCATGATCGGGATTGCCGGTGGGAGCAGCTCCGGCAAGACCACCGTCACCGAACGCCTGGCCGCGCTGACCGGCGACGAACACCTCTCCTTGATCGAGCTCGACTCGTACTATCTCGATCTCGGCGATGCGCCACTCGCGCAACGCGAGGCCGTGAATTACGACCACCCGGATGCGTTCGACTGGGAGTTGCTCAACGACCACCTGGCAGCGCTCGCCAACGGCGCCTCGGTTCCAGTGCCGGTGTACGACTATGCGCAACACAATCGCAGCGATCAGGTCCGCATCGTGGAACCCGCCCGCATCATCGTCGTCGACGGCATCCTTGTGTTCTGGGACCGTGCGCTACGCGAGCGTTTCGACTTGAAGATCTTCGTCGACACCGCCGCCGACATCCGCCTGATTCGTCGACTGCGGCGCGATGTCGCCGAGCGTGGCCGTACCCCAGACTTCGTGATCGAGCAGTACCTCAGCACCGTCCGACCCGCTCATGAGCGCTTCATCGAGCCGAGCAAACGTCATGCCGACGTGATCATCCCCGAGGGAGGCCTCAACCGCCCAGCGCTCGAGGTCTTGCTTGCGCGGGTGCGAGAGATCACCCTCGACGACGAATGAGCGTCGTGCGCAATACGCGGGACCTGCTCGGCCCGATGGTGGTATCGGCGCTGCGAACATCGAGCACTGCAGTGGGGCGGAGTAGCGCGCCGTTCGAGGGGCGACGACGTGATGTTGTGTGACGAAGTGTGCGGATGCTCAGTCGAAGCGTGGCAGCCAGTCCAGCCAGTCGAGGATCTCGAGTGCGACGACTCGCACCGATCGGTCGTTCGTCATCGTCACATCGGCGAGGCCGGATCCGATCTTCTGTGTCGTCCACGACGCCGTGCCGGCGAGATCCGCGCGTCGGCCATCGGTTGGGTCGGAGATGATGCGTCGAGCGATCTCCGCGTGCGGAAGCGCGAGCTCGACGGTCCGCAGGGGCATCCCGATGGCGGCCTCAAGGCTGGTCAGCTCGTGACGCATCATGCGATGCTCGTCAGCCCGTGTCGAGGTCGGCGGCCACGGTCGACTTGCCCGTCCCGAACAGGCCCGTGAGGAGAACGGCTTGGGCACCTGATCTCATCGACCAACGTCAACCGCGTGTCCAGGGGCGCTGGATCGAAGCCCCGGGGTTGTTCCCGGGCGCTCGGGTTGGGTAGATATCGCACACGTTCGCAGTCGACTCCGTCGTGGTTCCGCGGAGCGTTATCGGGCTGGTGAAGGGCTCGATGATCGATGTGCGGTGACGGCGAACTCGACCGCCCAGATCTCCTCATCCTCGTCATCGCGCTCGCCGGTACGGACCATCCCGATCCGTTGCGCGACCGCTTGGGACGCCTCGTGACGCGGATGGATGTGCGCCTCCATTCGACGAACCGTGTTCGCCGCGAGCCAATCGCGGACTCCGGTCACAGCTTCTGTTGCGAACCCGCGTCCCTGGTCGTGTGCACCGACGACCCACGCAAGATCCGCCAGATCTCCAACGACCGTCGCCTGAACGAACCCGACCGCACGCTCTTGGCTACCCGCACGAATGATCCAGTTGCACCAATGCTCGCCCGGTGTGCCGGACCCGGCGGTCTGCTGTTGGTACCGAGTCGCGAGCTCACTCCCCGTCGGCGGGTCACCGCCAGTGAACTCGTAAAGCGAACCGTCCGCCAGCACCGACACCATCTCATCGGCGTCGCTCACACGAAGTGGACACAGCACCAAACGCTCGGTCTTGATCGACGAAACAATCACCTCCGGACCTTTGCACAGGGGGACCCGCGCGGCCGGCGGGATTACGTGACGGCGCATCGGGATTGATATGGATGTGATCGACACACACGCTTGCTACGACGTCGCTCGCGTCGATCACATGCATGATCTGCCCTTATGGCGGTGATCGGAGATCACCTGTCCGAGCGAGCCGGAGCGATCACCGGCATAAGGGCCGAACTCGGTCACCATCGGAGGCGACGTCACAGTGATTATGCGTGCCGATATCGGGGTGGGTGCGCAAGCAGGCCAACCGGCAGGGTTGACGGATCTGAGGTTTCGGTGGCAGAGCGTTTCGTCGTCGTGTGCTCTCTGGTCAATGTGTGGCGGGAGGCAGCGATACGGCGCGGCGGGCGTTTCTGGTGGCGAGTGCGCAGCGGATGAGGAAGCCGGGACTCGGCGGGATCCAGCCGGCTTGCATTGCCATTCCTTGGTCATCGCGAACCGCCCAGTGCTCGATCACGAGACCGCCTTCGATGCGCTGGAAATGCGCCTGCCGCACGGTGAACGTCTTGCCGGT
>DASQFE010000112.1:0-7944 GCA_035633295.1 Ilumatobacteraceae bacterium
GGCGAGTGCGCCCGCATCGAAACCGGCCAGACCGTCCCCCTCGACACCCTCCGCGCCGGCCCGATCGCGCGCGCTGATTCTCGCGCACCGGGGTCAGACCTCGGTCTGACCCCTGGCCAAAGTGGAGCCGGCAAACAAGAAGGAGCATTGGCCGACGCAGGCAAGCAACAAGGAGCAATCGGCGAAACCGCCCCCACCATCGACTCCCTCGCAGCAGCCACGACCGTCCACGAGGCTTCGTTCGAGACAGCGCTCGCCGACCGCGACGCCGACCGCGCCGTCGCCGCGATCCTCGAACTCGAGTCGGCAATCGTCGACTGGTCGCGTGACACGCTGCAGTCCGACGATGTCGACCGTGCCCGCGCCGCCCTCCGTTCGATGATCGTGCGACTCGGAGCGGCAGCGACCGAGGGCGTCCGCGATGTCCGCGAGGTGCTCGGGCCGGTCGTCGAGGCCGCATTGGCGGCGCGTGTCGTTGCTCGATCCGAGAAGGCATTCGCCGTCTCCGACGCGATCCGCGACGAGCTCGCCAAGGCAGGGATCGAGGTGCGTGACACTCCCGACGGCGTCGAGTGGCTGGTTGTCGAGTGACACGTCAGGCCATCCGACTGATCGGAGTGAGCAAGAGGTTCGGCGGTGGAACGGGCGCGGCGGTCGACAACCTGTCACTCGACATCGAAGAGGGGTCGATCATGGCCCTGCTCGGGCCATCGGGGTGCGGCAAGACCACCACGCTGCGGATGATCAACCGACTCATCGAGCCGACGTCGGGGCGAATCGAGATCGACGGTGTCGACATCATGAGCCAGTCGCCACAGGTCCTGCGGCGAGGTATCGGTTACGTGATCCAACAGGTCGGTCTGTTCCCGCATCGAACCGTGTCGAGCAACATCGCCACCGTTCCGACGATGCTCGGTTGGGACAGGGCGCGCATCGCCGAGCGAGTCGCGGAACTCACCGCCCTCGTCGGCCTCGATCACGAGTTACTGGATCGGTACCCAGATGAACTGTCGGGTGGACAGCAGCAGCGTGTCGGGGTGGCGCGGGCACTTGCGGCTGATCCGCCGGTGCTGTTGATGGACGAACCGTTCGGCGCGGTCGACCCGATCGTGCGGGCACGGCTGCAGGACGAGTTGCTCGACCTGCAGACCAAGGTTCGCAAGACCATCGTGCTCGTGACCCACGACGTCGACGAGGCGTTGCGGCTGGCGGATCGCATTGCGTTGATGAACGTGGGCGGGGTGGTCGAGCAGTTGGCGGCTCCCGACGATCTCATGAGGGCACCGGCGAACGGATTCGTGGCGAGCTTCGTCGGCGAGGATCGAGGGTTGCGTCGCCTCGGCCTCAATACGGTCGCCTCGCTGCCGTTTCGTCAGGGCGCCGTCGTCGACGAGCATGCCACGCTGGATGAAGCGGAGCGGACCCTCACGACCGAGCGCTCCGACTGGCTCGGCATCACGGTCGACGGGAGTTTCTCGGGTTGGGCAACCGCCGACGACGTCCATCACGCCGCCCGGCAGGGTGGCACGCTCGCCGACGTTGAGCGCGAGGTTCCCGCCGCCCAGGTCGATTCGTCGAGCACGTTACGCAGGGCAATGGAGTTGATCATGGTGTCGAACACCTCGGTCGCCGTGATCGACGACAACGGCCGATTCGGGGGCGTCGTGACCCTCGAGGACATCCGGCGGAGCCTGGCGGTCGACGAGCCGTGATCGCCCAGCCATGATCGCAGCCGCCACGAACCCGATCATCCGCTGGGAGTGGGTGGTCGAGGAGTGGGACCAGATTCGCGTGGCGCTCGTCGAACATCTCGTCCTGACGGTCCTGGCACTCGGCCTCGGGCTCGCTGCATCAGCGATTCTCGCCGCGTTGATCCTGCGGGTGCGGTGGCTGCGCACGCCGATCACGGCGACCACCACCATCATCTACACGCTGCCGAGCGTTGCGCTGTTCGCGCTGCTCGCGCCCACGTTCGGCAACCTCTCCCGATGGACGGCGGTCCTGCCGCTGGCGGCGTACACCCTGTTGGTGCTGGTGACGAACACCGTCGCCGGATTCCTTTCGGTACCCCAGTCGGTGCGTGATGCGGCCGACGGGATGGGAATGTCGCCGATGCGCAGGGTGTGGACCGTGGAGTTCCCGCTCGCCGTGCCGTACATCATGACGGGAATCCGTATCGCCGCCGTCTCCACCGTCGGCCTCGTCACTGTCGCCGCAATCATCGGCCAGGGAGGCCTCGGTGGCCTGATCTTCAGCGGCTTGCGACGGGCGTTCTGGACCCCGATGACCATCGGCGCATCGCTCTCGATCATCCTTGCGCTGACGATCGACGCCGTGCTGCTGTTGATCGGCCGTTGGCTCACGCCGTGGCAACGACGCTCGAGGGAGACATGACGCCGGCCCAGGCGGCGGTGCCCCGCGACATCGGGTTCTTCGAGTGGTTCTTCAACGCGAGCACCTGGACCGGTGACAGCGGGATCCTGGCATCATTGCTCGACACCGTCATCCTGTGCGCAGCTGCGACTGCGGTGGCGGCACTGATTGCAGTCCCGATCGCTGCGATCCTCGCCCACTACCGCCGCGCCGAGGTGGCGAGTACGTGGCTCGTGAGCCTGAGCCGGGCCGTGCCCACGTTCGCCGTCGCTGCGCTCCTGGTGCCATGGTCGCTGCGCCAAGGTTGGGGGTTCGAGCCTTGGCCGATCTTCATCGCGTTGTTCCTGCTCGCCGTCGTGCCGATCTACCTGAACACCTATGTGGCGATCCGACACGTGCCCGAGGGGTCCGTCGATGCCGCCAGAGCGCTCGGCTACAGCGAGTCATCGGTGCTCGGCCGCGTCGAGTTCGGATTGGGCGCGTCGCTCATCCTCGCAGGGGTCCGCGTCGCTGCCATTCAGGTGGTGGCGACCGAACCGATCCGGGCATTCCTCGGAGGTGACGGTTTGGGCCGCTATGTTCGCGACGGATTCGGGCAGAACAACACCACACTCGTCATCGGAGGGATCGTGCTCATCGGGGCACTCGCCGCCCTCACCGGATTGGTGTTCGTGTTGTTCGAGCGGATCGTGTTGCCGGTCGGCGTCCGCCGACTCGCTCGACAACAAGGGGAGCAACGACCATGACGAATCACTCGAACCATCGCAGCCGGGCAGTCAAACTCCTGGCGCCACTTCTCGTGTTCGGCCTGCTCGCGGCCGCGTGTGGCAGTGACGACGACGCATCATCGAGCACCGACGCCGCAACCGACACGGCTGCCTCGGCCTCCGCGCCGGCAGGCGGCGAGGCGGTCGATGGCCCGACCATCCGGCTGCGAGGCCAGGACTTCAGCGAGGCGATCACGATCGCCGAGGTGTACGGCCAGTACCTCCAGGCAAAGGGGTACGACGTCGACATCCAGACGCCGGCCGGATTCCGTACCGAGGCCATCGACAGCATCACCAACGGTGACCTCGACCTGATCATCGACTACATCGGCGGCGCCCAAGCCGCGCTCGCCCCGGATGCCCCACCGAGCGCGAATCCTGACGACATCGTCGCCGTCATTGCGCCGGCATTCGCCGAGTTGGGCGCCACGTTGCTCGACGTCTCCCCCGCTGTCGACGGCGACGCACTCGTCGTACGTGGCGATGCCGAGGCCACCACGATCTCAGAACTTGCCGGGCTCGACTTCGTTCTGGGAGCCGCAGCACAATGCTTCGAGCGGCCGCAGTGCTACATCGGCCTGACCGATCCGGCGGGGTATGCAATCACCTTCGCCGACACCGTCACGCTCGAGTTCGGGCCGTTGCTCGGCGAGGCACTGTCGAGCAGCGAGGTCGATGCCGTCATCTGGAACACCACGGCGCCGCAGATCACCGCCGAGGGCTTCAAGGTGCTGGAGGACGATCAGGGCCTGTTCCCAGCGCAGAACATCGCGCCGATCATCACCGCTGCATTGCTGGAGGCCTACGGCGACGACCTCGCGGCAGTCATCAACGAGCTGAGTGCGATGATCACCACCGAGGACCTGCTGGCGTGGAACACCGAAACCGACATCAACCTGCGCGAGTCCGACGAAGTGGCCACCGAATGGCTGCAGTCCAAAGGCCTCATCTGACCATCCCGCCCGCCGGTGTCACATCTGGGGTCAGACCCCAGATGTGACACCGAGGAGCCAGGCTCTGACGTTGTCGCCGATGGCGGCAACGTCGTAGCCGCCCTCCTGCAACACAACCGTCGCAAGTCCGAGTTCGGCGACGTGTTCGCCTTGACGTCGGAACCCGTCGGTCGTGATTGCGAGGTCAGAGATCGGGTCGTTGTGGAACGTGTCGACGCCGAGTGACACGATCAGCAGGCCTGCCCCGAATGCGGCAATCGCTTCGAGGGCACCTTCCAGCGAACGTAGGTAGCCATCGTCATCCGTACCTACTGCGAGCGGGACGTTCAGGTTTGCGCCGATACCCCGGCCGGCGCCGCGCTCGTCGGCAAACCCGGTGACGTACGGATAGGCCCGCGCCGGGTCGCCGTGGAGTGAGACGTACTGCACATCGTCGCGTCCGTAGAAGATCTGCTGAGTGCCGTTGCCGTGGTGGTAGTCGACGTCGAGCACGGTGACCTTCGTGCCGGTCGTCGACGCAACGTGGTGAGCCGCAATTGCGGCGTTGTTGAAGAAGCAGTAGCCGCCGTACAAGCCGGTTGGCGCGTGATGGCCGGGCGGGCGACACAGCCCGTACGCGGTCGTCTCGCCGCCAAGCACTTCGGCGGTGGCACTGAGTGCCACGTCGACTGCGGACCGGGCGGCCTCAAAGGTCCCCTCGGTGATGGGCGTGGTGGTCTCGAAACACCATCGACCGAGTTCGAAGTCGATCTGCGACCGGTCGGGCAACGGTCCGATCCCGTCGACAAGGCCCGGCATGGCGAACACGTCCGGAACCACATCATGGGTGCCGGGGTGACGAACCTGGTAGTCGGCCCACGCTCGCTCGAGGAACTCGACCAGGCCTGGGTCGTGAACTGCGCTGATTGGCTCGGAGTCCCAGTTGGTGGGCTCGATCAGCGAGAAGCTGTCGTCGGCAGCCAACGTGTCACGGATGGCATCGGCGCGACCGGGATGTTCGAACGGCGGCTGGAGCCCCGACGACTCGATCTCTGCCAACGGAGCGTGGAGGCGGTGGCGATCAGATGAGATCACGAGCATCGCGGATCCCAGCCTCAGTGAACGACGCCGGCCCGGCGCAACGCATCGGCGCGGTGCGGCTCGACCAACACCGCCGCCAGGGCCAGCTCGAGGCCGAGTACAGCGTTCGACTGGTACGCATCCCAGTCGATCGTGCCCTGTGCCCATCGCTCGAGGCCGCGGATCCATTGGACGAACACGTGACGGGCGAGCCGGTTGGTGTCGCATTCGACATAGAGCAACCCGGCGGCCCGAGCCTTGGCGAGATCGACCTCGATCGACCCGACGATTCGGTCGCCAACGGCGCCCATTCGTTGCGAGCCAGGGCTGGTTCCGAGCGTGGCGAGCACCGGCCGCCACACATGATCGGCCGATCCAATCGTGTCGTCGAGTGCCCGGAGCAACACACGCGTGCCGTCGATCGGCGGCGAGGCCGGCTGTTCGTCGAGCGCGAGTTCGAGTTCGTCGAGGCCACTACTCACGAAGGCAACGAGCACACCGTTGCGATCGGTGAATTGGTTGTAGAGCGTCGCCACCGCAACGTTGGCCCGTTCGGCCAGCTTGCGCATGGTCAGTCCATCGAGGCCATCGGTGGCGATGATGTCGCCCACGGCCGCCAAGATCTCCGAGCGCGTCCGCCGCTGTCGGTTCTCCCAGCCGTGGCTCATGGTGTGACGGAGCTTATGAGATGCCGGCCGATGCTCGCTGCATCAGCCGGGTCGAAAACGCCGCGCTTGACACGAGAGCGCGAGGGTGCTCACATCGGTCCATGACCCGGCTCGGCTATCAGATCCCCAATTTCACCTACCCCGGCGTCGGACCGGCCGAACTGTTCGACGTCGTCGCCGCCCAGGCGAAGGAAGCCGACACGTCGGGATTCGACACCGTGTTGGTGATGGACCACTTCTACCAGTTGCCGATGCTGGGAACGCCCGACCAGTACATGCTCGAGTGTTATGCGCTCCTGTCGGCGCTCGCCCGCGAGACGTCGACGGTGAAATTGAGCGCGCTCGTGACGGGCAACACCTACCGCAACCCGGCCGTGCTCGCGAAAACGGTGACGACACTCGACATCGTGTCGAACGGGCGGGCACAACTCGGTATCGGTGCCGGCTGGTTCGAACTCGAGCACGACGCCTTCGGGATCGAGTTCGGGACGTTCACCGACCGCTTCGAGAAGCTCGAGGAGGCGTTGCAGATTATCATCCCGATGCTGCGCGGAGAGCGACCGTCGCTCGACGGCGCGCGGTACACGGCCAACGATGCAATGAACGAGCCACCGGCGGTGTCGCGGATCCCGGTGATGATCGGTGGCGGCGGCGAGCGTAAGACGCTGCGGATGGTGGCCCAGTACGCCGACGAGTCGAACATCATCTGCTCACCCGACGATGTGCAACGCAAGCTCGATGCCCTCGACGAACACTGCGCAACGCTCGACCGCGATCGTTCCGAGATCACGGTGTCGTGGCAGAAGACGGCCTGTATCGCACCGACGACGGAGGAGGCGAAGGCTGACCTGGTCGCCTACTTCGGTCTGCGAGGGATGGATCTGCAGTCGATGAGCGACGACGAGCAGGCGGTGTGGCTCGCCAACTTCATCTGGGGCGACCCCGACACCGTCGGCGAACAGTTCGCCGAGATGCTCCAGCCCGGCATCGACGGCTTCACGATCAACATGCCAGCCAACGGCCACGTCGAAGGGCGAGTGGCCCTCCTCGGCCAGACCCTCGCCCCCCTCATCTCCTGACGTCAGGGCACGAGGGCGAGTTCTTCGTTGAGGTATTCGTCGCGGCACTTGGCGCGCTGGAGCTTGCCGCTGGATGTCTTCGGCAGTGTTCCAGGCGTTACGAGCATGACGTCGCGAGGTGGCAGACCACAGACCTCGAGGGTGCGATGGTGGATCCGCTCGCGGATTTCGCCGAGACCGCCTGATGTGTCACTCACGCGAACTTCGGCGACCACCACCACGCTCTCTTTGCCCTTGTAGCCCTCCATGCCGAAGGCAATCACGTTTCCGGCGCGCACCCCGTCGAGCGGACCGACCGCCCGTTCGATGTCTTCGGGGAACACGTTGCGACCACCGACGATGATGACGTCCTTGATGCGGCCGCACAGCACGAGCTCACCGTCGAGGATGTAGGCGAGGTCGCCGGTGCACAGCCAGCCGTCGCGGAATAGGGCGGCGGTGGCGTCGGGCCGCTTGTAGTAGCCGGGGGTGACCGACGTGCCACGCAACAGCAATTCGCCGACGTGCCGCTCGGGCAGCTCCTCGAACGACTCGGGGTTGACCACCTTCATCTCCAGCCCCGGCACGGGTTTGCCGAGCAGCGGCAGCTGTCGGGCTGTGAGGCCCAGCTCGTCGGGATCGGAAACCTCGACCGGCTTGGCCACCTGCTGCGTCTCGAGCACGATCCGATCGACGGTGTCGGTGACGAGCCCTCGGTATCGCGGCGGGAACGTGCCGGCGATGGCAACCTCGGCCATCCCGAACGCCGGGAACATGCCACCCGGTGTGAACCCGAACCTGCCCGCCTCGGCGACGAACGCGTTTACCGCATTCGGGTCGACGGGCTCCGCTCCCGACAGCGCGACTGTGAGTCTCGACAGGTCGAGGTCCTTCATCCGCTTGAGTGCGCGGGTGGCAAGTACCCATGAGAAGTTCGGGCCGGCAGTGGCTGTGGCCCGATAGTCCGAGAGCCACTGCATCCAGTTGCCGGGATGCGCAAGGAAGTCTTGCGGCGCCGCCTGGACGAGGTCGACCCCCTTGGTCATCGGGAGTGCGAGGAACCCGA
>DASQFE010000113.1:0-1842 GCA_035633295.1 Ilumatobacteraceae bacterium
CGATGCTGCACATGATGCTCGGTGAGGTGTCGCCGGGTGGCGTCGGCGTCGGCCTGGGCGGGATGCTGATCATGGCGTTGCTGGCGGTGTTCATCGCCGGCTTGATGGTCGGGCGAACCCCCGAGTACCTGGGCAAGAAGATCCAAGCACCGGAGATGAAACTCGTCGTGCTGTACATCTTCGCGATGCCGTTCGCCTTGCTGACCTTTGCGGCGGCATCGGTGCTGCTCGACAGCGCGGCGACATTCCAGCCCGGCGCTCACGGCCTGTCGGAGGTGCTCTACAACTATGCGTCGACCGCCAACAACAACGGCTCGGCGTTCGCCTACCAGGGCACCGGCACCCAGTGGTACACCACGACGCAGGGCATCTCGATGCTGATGGCACGGTTCTTCACCATCATCCCCGTGCTGGCCATCGGAGGATCACTGGCCGCCAAGCCCAAGGTGCCGGCCACGACGGGCACCATGCCGACCAACTCCGCGCTCTTCGGGTTCCTGGTGGTGGGTGTCATCGCCATCGTCGCCGGACTCACCTTCTTCCCCGCACTCTCTCTCGGGCCCATCCTCGAACACCTCTCACTGTGAGGATCGCGTGACTGCAACCATCATCTCCGAAGCTCCACGTCCACCGAAGGTGCGCACCAAGGAGTCCACCTCGATCTTCGACCGGTCGATCGTCGGTTCCGCCATGGTCGATGCGCTGCGCAAGCTCGATCCGCGCACGATGTACCGCAATCCGGTGATGTTCATCGTCGAGATCGGATCGATCCTCACGACGGCGATCTTCATCCGCGACCTCGCCAGCAGCACCAACCAGGAGAACGTGTTCGCCGGTCTCGTCTCGCTCTGGCTCTGGTTCACGGTGCTGTTCGCCAACTTCGCCGAAGCCATGGCCGAAGGGCGCGGCAAGGCGCAGGCAGCAACGCTGCGCAAGACCCGCGCCGAAACGTCGGCCAACGTGCGCCTTCCCGACGGTTCCGTCATCGAGAAGGCATCGTCCGCGTTGCAGGTCGGTGACCTCTGTGTGGTGACCGCAGGCGAGGTGATCCCCGGCGACGGTGACATCGTCGAGGGCATCGCAACGGTCGACGAATCCGCGATCACCGGCGAGTCGGCACCGGTCATCCGCGAATCGGGTGGCGACCGATCCGCAGTCACCGGAGGCACTCGGGTCCTGAGCGACGAGATCGTGGTGCGCATCACCGCCAAGCCGGGCGAGACGTTCCTCGATCGGATGATCGCACTCGTCGAAGGCGCGGATCGTCAGAAGACACCGAACGAAATCGCCCTCACGATCCTCCTGGCGGGCCTCACGGTCATCTTCCTGCTCGCCGTGGTCACTCTTCAACCGTTCGCGATCTATTCGGGCGCCGAGCAGAGCGTCATCGTGCTCATCGCTCTGCTCGTGTGCCTCATCCCCACCACCATCGGCGGGTTGCTCTCCTCGATCGGCATCGCCGGGATGGATCGGCTGGTCCAGCGCAACGTGCTGGCGATGTCGGGCCGCGCCGTCGAGGCCGCCGGCGACGTGACGACCCTGCTGCTCGACAAGACGGGCACCATCACCTACGGCTCGCGTCAGGCCGCCGAGTTCATCCCCGTCCACGACGTCGAGCAACACGAGCTCGCCGAGGCCGCGATGGTGTCCTCGCTCGCCGACGAGACACCGGAGGGTCGCTCGATCGTGCAGTTGGCAATCGATCAGTTCTCCCCGGCGCCCGTCGATGATCGGGGCGCCACACTCGTGCCGTTCACGGCCCAGACGCGGATGTCCGGGATGGATCTCTCGGACGGCCGGCTGGTTCGCAAGGGGGCAGCCGACTCGATCCGGCGGTTCATC
>DASQFE010000114.1:0-7365 GCA_035633295.1 Ilumatobacteraceae bacterium
GGTCGGTCCGTTCTCGCCCGGGGGCTACTCTCGCTTCCGATTCGGAACGCAGGCGGCGTTGAGGCCACCTCAGGCGGCGCGGGTGGGGCGGCCGGTTCCGGGTTCTGGGAAGTGGAGGTGTTGGGTGTCGAGGCGTTCGCCGAGGGGGTGGGCGTACCGTCCGGGTGGCGGTGGTGGTGGGGCCCCGGGGGGCTTGGGTTTGGCCCCGGTTGGGCGCAGGAGGTCGCCGTTGCGGTCGGTGAAGATCACGGTGCCACCATCCGCGTTGCCGTTGATGCCGAGTGCGCCTTTGTGGTGCATTCGGTGATGATGCGGGCACAGCGCAATCAGGTTCCAGGTGTCGGTGGGTCCGCCGTTTTCCCAGTGGATGATGTGGTGGACTTCGAGGATGTGGGTTTGGGTGCAGCCGGGCACGGCGCAGCCGCCGTCGCGCAGGATGACGAGGCGTCGGGTGCGTTGCGGGATCATCCGACCGGTGCGCCCGATGGAGATCGGGAGTGCTCCGTCGATGAGGGTGGGGGTGAGGAGTCCGTCGCAGGTGATGTATTGGCGGATGGCGTCGGGCAGGTTGAAGCCACGGTCGTCGCAGCATTGGCCGTCGGTCTTGAGGTAGATGTGGGTGCGGTAGCGGTCGCGTCGGGCGGGTTCGCTGATGGTGGCGAGTGAGCGTTCGCAGACTTCGCGCAGGGCGTCGGGCCATTCGATGTCGGGGTGGCCGTCTTGGAACAGTTGGTCGCGGGCTTCGCGGAGTGCGTTCTCGATGGTCATGCCGCACAGGGCGTCGGTTTCGACTTGGAGGCGCCAGCGTCCGTCGTCGCCGAGCCCGAACCACATCTTGTCCTTGGGTGCCGGTTCAGCCGGCGTCGGCCCGGCCGGTGTCTGCTTGGCGGCTGCGGGATCGGCAGCACCGGGATCAACGGCGGGATCGACTGCGGGATCAACGGCAGCGGGCTCGGCAGGTTCGGCGGGGGGTGTGTCGGGGTGTGGGTGGTCGGGGAAGGGGTAGGTGGCCAGGGTGCGGGAGAGTTGGGAGACGGTGAGCATGCGGCCGAGATCGCAGATTTCGTGGTCAATCCACCAGGGTGCCCGCTTCGCGATGGCGAACATTTGGTCGACGGCGAGTTCACCGCGGCGGAACGCGTCGATGCAGTGCGGCAGTTCGCTCACCCGGTTGGCGATGGCCACGATCTGGCGGGCTCGTTGGGTTGACAGACCGGTACGCCACGCGAGGAACAGCTCGGGGGTGTGCACCCCGGGCCCACGCCACGCTCGCGGGTTGGCGATCATCGTGACGGTCAGGTCAACGAGGCGGGCGTGCTGTGCGTTGAGGTGCCCGGCGACGATGTTCAGTTCCTCGTCGAGATCGAACGCCGCATCGAACCCGGCGCCGCCAACGCTGTCGTCGGGTGTGGAGTCGTTGGGGGTGTTCATGGTGTTCCTCCCTTCGAAGCGGTCGTCGGCTGGGTGGGGAGGGGGAGTCGGTAGAACAACCGTACCGCATCGTGCGTGTCTATGCAACACCAGTACGAAAGATTTCCGAAGACTCGCAGAAACAGATACTCGCTCGCTGCAAAAGCGGTTACTTGCTGGACTGTCTGGCATGGATGATGGGTACCTGCAGCGTCACGTGGACCGTCGCCTGGCCGACGCATGCGCTGCGTTCCCGATCGTGCTCCTCGACGGTCCACGAGCGGTGGGCAAGACGACGACCGCCAAGCGGATCGCCGCATCTCTGGTTGAGCTTCCCCGCGATCGCGAGCGACTGTCGATCGATGCCGAGTCGTTGCTGCGAGACCTGCCACGGCCGGTCGTGATCGACGAGTGGCAGCTGGCGGGCACCGAGTTGCTGTGGGTGTTGAAGCGCATGGTCGACGACGATCTGGTCGAGGTGATGCGCCAACCTTCCTCGAGCGGGTGGTGGCAGGCGAGCGTCCGCGGGCGCGTGGGCGGTCGATTGCAGCTCGACCGCCCTCCTACGAGCTGGCCGACCGCATCTGGGCGCTCCCGATCACCGGCTTGTGAGGGTGGTCAGAGCAATTCGATGGGGCAGTTGATGTCTGGTGCGTTGGCGAGTCGGATGTCGGTGGTGAGTAGGGCGGTCGCTGCGGTCATCTCGGCGAGGGCGACGTAGGTGGCGTCGTACGCGCTGAGGTTGTGCCGAAGTGCCCACATTCTCGGTCGGAGCCAGTCGGCGGGGAACCTGGTCAGGGCCAGCTGCGTGAAACCGTCCAACGCAGTGGCGCCTTGCTTGTCGGTCAGGATCTTGTGGAGCACGAGACGCCGAAGGACGTTGGTGACTTCGCTGTCGATGAGGTGGGGAACGGCGAGTTCTTCGTCGCCGAGACGATCGGGGTCGAGGTCGTTCGCGACGAGTTCGACGATGACGCCGGCATCGACGACTCTCAATCGCCGCGTCCCTCGTGCAGCGCGGCGAGGATCGTGTCTCGATCAACATGGCCTCGAACCTTCGCCTGGGTCTGTCTGATCACGGTGGCATTGGCCTGCACCGCCTCAGTACGTCTTGCGAGTTGCTCCAGTTCGCGCAGCATGTATCGGGTCAGAGAGAGGCCCTGGGCTTGGGCCGCGTCAGCCAGGGCATCGTGCACGTCGTCGGGAACGCCTCGGATCTGGATCACTCTGGACACGGCCCCCACCATAGCGCAAAGGGTGCATGTTGCACCCATTGTGAGTCGTTCGGTCTGGCACGTGGCCGGGCGTGTTCTGGGCGGGGACCGGGCCGGGCGCAGGCGCGCTGTCAGAGGGCGAGGAGCGGTCGGGGTGCCACCGAGCCCAGTAGTTGATCTGCTCGGTGACCGTCCGGTTCTCGGTCGGAGTGACGAGCGCCGTTCATGACATGTGAATGAGCCGCTGACCTTCCTCTTCGGGGGCCCAGTCGGGGAGTGGGCCGCAGGCGGCTCCCGCGAGCATCTTGCGCAGCGGCAGCAGGGTGCGCCAGTGTTCGATCACACCGTTGTCGAGCAGCGACTGGTAGCGGGCCCCGTCGGCCGCCGCAGTGATCAATCGGGCGATCTCGTCGGCGTCGATGTCGTCGCGCACGAGTCCGGCTGCCTGATTGATGACCGTGGAGTCCGCGATTTCAGCGAGCTGGAGGGCGTAGAAGCCGAGAAAGAAGCGGTGGGCAGGATGGTCGGGGTTGAGTGCTTCGGTCGACAGCACGGCGAAGAGCCGCACCAACTCGGGTTGGCGGGCGTTGGTGCGCAGCACCGACAAAACGGCGTCGACCACCATTTGGCCGCTGCCGACTTCGGCGCGGAACAAATCGAGGTTCTCTTGTCGACGCAGTTCGATGACCGCCATCAACATTGCGTCCTTGTTGGGAAAGTGGTGGAGCAGACCGGCCTGGCTGAGGCCGGCTACAGATGCGATCTGTGCGATGGTGCCGGCCCGGTAGCCGTGTTCGGAGAACACCTGTGTGGCGGCGCCGAGGATCTCGAGTTGGCGGGTCGTGTACGGGCGTTGTAAATCCTGCTCCACCGTGAATGTTTCGTTGACGTCCCGACCGACCACTCGGTAGGCTTATCATGTTCCTGGCGGTAGCGCACGCAGGTGGCTCGATGACAGGTGAGAAGGTGTAACGACGACATGACGATTCTTCTCCTCCAAGTGTTCGTGGTCTGGACATGTTTGGGTCTTGCGACGATTGGCGCCCTCAATGTCGCGAAGTGGCTGGTGCGTTCCTCGGCCCGACCTGTGCGGGGTTCTGGCACCGACGGCGTTCGTGGCCCAGTGCCGTCCTGGCCGCCTCCGCGCGCCGATGCCTCACGTCGAGCGGCCTGAGTCGCGGCGCAGGGAGGCGCTCCGTTGAGGTCGTCAACGAACAGTTGGCTCGGTGACGCTCGGCAACGATGCGATCACTCTGAGTGGTTTATTCAGCGGATTCGATCCGGTCCCGCGATGGGGTGTTCGTACGACTGGTGTCCTGAAGCCAGATTTCATGCCTCGTTCACGGAATCGTGAGGAGAACGTGACACCTTTTCGTCGCCACGAACAGTGGTGAGGCTCTAGCTTGATTGGGAAGACGTTCCAATCAGCGAGAGGGCGAAGGCGGCCATGGAAATACAGCCACGACGACACGAGGCGTCACGGTGGCAAGGTCGCGCGCACTCGAAGGACGGCTCATGAACTCCGTCGAGTCGTCCAGCCGTTCAGGTACCCGTCGGTTCCTGAAGCGAGTGTTCGACGTCGTGGTGGCGGGCACCGCTCTGTTGCTGACGCTGCCGGTCCTGCTCGTTGCAGCGATGGCAATCAAGCTCGACTCCCCAGGACTGCTCATGTGCAGGCACATCCGCGTCGGCAAGGACGGTGTCCACTTCGAGATGCTCAGGCTTCGGTGCACCGTCGTGGACGCCGAGCCGACGCTGTCGGAGCTCGAAGCTGTCGACGAGCGGTCGGAAGGGTTGCCGGCGGAGGGGTCAGATCTACGGGTCACGCGGGTCGGGCGCATACTGCGTTGGTCGTCGATCGATGAACTTCCGCAGCTGTGGAACGTGGTGCGTGGAAACATGAGTGTGATCGGTCCACGACCCGTGCTCCCGTCCGATGACGAGAACTTGACACCCGATATGCGCAACCACGTGGGTGTGCTTCCCGGGATCACTGGGTTGTGGGAGATCTCGGACAGGTCGAAGGCCAGCTGAAGAGTCGAAGGTCAGCTGAACAGTGCTGGAGAAATTCTTCGCTCATCCCCTTCTCGGGCACGCCGGTGCGCTAAGCAGTGAAGATCATTGTTCTTTCTGTGTTCATCTTCTGGACGCTTCTGGGCGTGCTGACGGTCGGTCTGTTCAACGTTGCGAAGATCCTGGTCCAGGCGTCGGCGCGGCGGTCTGATCCGATGGCTGCGGCTGATTCGAACGTGCACGCGCTTGCTCCCGTCGATCGTCATGAGGGCGCTGGAGCCGTCGCATCATCGCCGTCACGCGCCTCGCGGCGTTCAGCCTGAGCCGCCGCTGCTGGTGGCTGGTGATTTCAACGCAAATCGTTGGAATCCGGGTTTCGGCGATCTTCTCGCTGACAGTCTGACGACGCTCACGAAGCCGTCGGTCGCGGTCTGAGGTTCTCGTTTCCTGATCGCATGTTGCTGCGTCCGGTCATGCACCTGGATCATGCGTTGGTCCCCCGATAGCGCTCGTCTTCGGTGCGGGTCAAGAGGCGAGGAGTTGTTTCGCGTAGAGCGGTGATAACGTCACTCTCAGTGGTTAATGACGTTCAGGGTGACATTCGTCGTATGGTGCGCTGGCCCATACCAGCACTGGGCAACCGCCCGTTTGGCCAAGGACGAGATGAAACAAATACAAATCACCCCTACCACGAACAGTGGTGAGCGTCTACGATCTCACGATCCGAGTTGGACCGATGAGCAGAAGGTGGGCGGCGGATATGGACGGGAATGTACAACAAGAACGAACGGTCGAGTCGGCACGGCGATTACATCGACGGCCGAAACTGCGCGAGGCCGGTACCGGACCGTACCCGGATGAACAGTCAGTCGTCGTGTCTGCTGATGTGACTGTCCCGGTGCGGTCGAATCCTCAGCGCCTCCGTCGGCTCCTGATCGCCTCGGACGTCCTTGCGATCATCGTCGGGATCATCGTTGCCACGGCAATTCAGCAGCTGATCAAGCCGGTCACGGGCGACGGCTTGGTCGACGAGATGCTGTTCGCCATGATCATCCTGCCGATCTGGATCCTGATGATGGGCGCGAATCAATTGTTCCTGGCACGAGCGATCAGCCGATTCGGCGAGGAGTTGCGCCACCTGCTGGTGGCGGGGTTGATGACCGTCGGCTTCCTTGTCGCCGTATCGTTCGTTGCCCAGTACAGCCTGTTGTCGCGTTTATGGGTCGCCCTGCTCTTCGTTTGCGTGACCGCATCGCTGGTCACGTCGCGGCTCATCGCTCGACGTGTCTTCAACAGTCTCCGCCGCAACGGCCGCATCAGCCGGCCGGTGATCATCGTCGGAACGGGCACCGATGCCATCTCGTTGCTTCACGCAACCCAGCGTCGCCCCGACCTCGGGTACGAGGTGCTGGGTTTCACGGGTGATCAGACAGGCGAACGTGGCGGCCTCGGGGTGCTCGGCTCGGTTGAGGAAACGCCCGAGGTTGTTCGTGAAACGGGCGCAACCGGCGTGATCTTGTCCGTCGGATCCCTCGATCCGGCGATGGTGAACCGGCTCACCCGAACGCTGACCGACGACGGCTGCCACGTGACGTTGTCGTCATCGTTGCACGACATCGACATTTCGCGGACGAGGTCACAAGCGATCGACGGACGGCTGATGATCTACGTCGAGCCCACCAACCGGTCGCGCACTCACCTCTTCCTCAAGCGATCGTTCGACGTGACAGTGGCGGGGCTCACGCTGCTGTTCACGGTGCCGATCATGCTGATCGCCGCAGCGGCAATCAAGCTCGACTCCCGCGGCCCGGTTCTGTTCAAGCAGATTCGCGTGGGCAAGGACGGTGAGCTCTTCGAGATGCTCAAGTTCCGCTCGATGTGTACGGGCGCAGAGGCGATGCGCGCCGAACTCGAGGGGCTCAACGAGAGTTCGGGACCGCTGTTCAAGCTGCGTGCTGATCCGAGAATCACGCGAGTGGGGCGATTCCTCCGCAAGACGTCGATCGACGAGTTGCCGCAGCTCTGGAACGTGGTGCGCGGCGACATGAGCGTTGTCGGGCCTCGGCCGGCGCTCCCCTCGGAGTCCGAACAGTGGTCACCTGAATTGCGTGAGCGGCTGCGGGTGCTCCCCGGCATCACGGGGATGTGGCAGGTGTCGGGCCGAGCCGAGGCCGATTTCGAGATGTATCACCGCCTCGACCTGTATTACGTCGACAACTGGTCGCTGACGCACGACGTGAAGATCCTCCTCAAGACGTTCTTCGTCGTGATCGCCGGGCGCGGAGCTCACTGAGCGATGATCGGGTCTCCGGCCCGCCAACTCGCCTCGACCGAAGTCACTCACGGCAGCCGGCGTTGGGTCTCGCCTGTTCGCACGGGTGAGTGGGTCTTCTTGTCGCACCGCAAGAACGCACGGCTCACGGCGTTTGCCCGTCGACTGATCGTTGACCGCGTTCAAGCCGGCCAGCCCGGTGCCCATGTCGCTAGGAATTTGCTGAGCAATCCTTTGTCGGTGGCTGCACACAGCTGGTTGATGATCTGGCCATCCCACGACTCTCCAAGGATCGGGTGTCGTTCGATGGCGGTGCGGTCTGCCAGGTCGAGGAGTGCGTGTAGCAGGCCGCAGTCGGCGATGTACACCTTGGGCGACTTCACCTGACGTTGCAGGAACAGGATCGCAATACCTGCAGAAGTAGTAGTGCAGTGGATGCAGGAATAGTGTTGTATC
>DASQFE010000115.1:0-13859 GCA_035633295.1 Ilumatobacteraceae bacterium
AGCATCAAGGTCTCCTCGGCGACCGTACGCAACGAGATGGCCCATCTCGAACACGAGGGGTATCTGGTACAGCCGCACACTTCGGCTGGACGCATACCTACCGACAAGGGCTATCGCTATTTCGTCGATCATCTGACGACGCCCGGCCACCTCGACACCGCCACGACCAAGCAGGTCGGCGAGTTCTTCTCGGCCGCACATGGTCGTCTCGAGGAAATGTTGCACCAAACATCGAATCTCCTCGCCTCGCTCACCAAGAACGCCGGTGTCGTGGTCGGTCCGCGGGCCGAGGCGGTGCCCGTGCGACAAGTGCAGCTCGTGTCGCTGTCGACGTCTTCGGCCACCGCCGTGGTCGTGTTTGCCAACGGCGCTGTCGCGAATGGGTCAATCGAGCTGTCAGACGGCGATGACGACCTCAAGCTGTCAGCTGCGGGAGCGCACCTGTCGGCCGTGCTCGATGGTCGGGTGCTCGGCTCGATCGTGGAGATCACGCCAACCGGCGATGGCGTGGTCGACCGGCTCTGCGACGACGCGCTCGCTGCGCTGCGATCGGCAGGGAGCCCCGATCAGGTTTTCACGGGCGGCGCTGCCGCGGTGGCCAACGCGTTCGATGCCGTCGAGGTCGTCCGGTCGGTGCTCGCCACACTCGAGCAGCAGTTCGTGGTGGTCACGCTCGTCAGCGACATCGTCAACCGTGGCATGTCGGTGGCCATCGGTGTCGAACACGGGGTGCAACAGCTGTCGGCCTGCTCGGTCGTGGTCGCCCCCGTCGTGGTCGATGGTGAGCATCTCGGCTCGGTCGGTGTGCTCGGGCCCACCCGAATGAACTACCCGCAGGCCCTTGCGACCGTCGAAGCGGTGAGTGAACAGCTCGGCCACCGCATCGAAGAGGGCTGAGTAGCGGTGTCCAAGTCCCGGCATGATGGGGCCTCCCATGGCTGACTACTACGAACTCCTCGGTGTGCAACGCACCGCAACGGCCGACGAGATCAAGAAGGCGTACCGTCAGCGCGCTCGCGAGTTCCATCCCGATGCGAACCCCGACAACGCCCAGGCCGCCGAGCAGTTCAAGAGGGTTGCCCAGGCCTACCAAGTGCTCTCCGACGACACCCAGCGCGCCCGCTACGACCGCTACGGCGAGGCAGGCGTCGGCGGCAATCGCGGCGGCGGACAGACTGCGGAAGACCTGTTCGGCGGTGGTCTGGGTGACATCTTCGAAACGTTCTTCGGCGGCGGTGGGGGGAGCCCGTTCGGCGGTGGTCGTCAGCGTGGTCCGTCCGGGCCGCCGCGTGGCCAGGACATCGAGCTCGTGGCCGACATCACGTTCGAGCAGTCGGTGTTCGGTGATCAGGTCGATGTGTCGTTGAAGCTGCCGGTCACGTGCGAGGAGTGCAGCGGCTCAGGCGCCGGCGCCGGGACCAGCCCGGTCACCTGTTCCGACTGTGGTGGCAGTGGCCAGATTCAGCGGGTTCGCCAGAGCCTGCTCGGCCAGATGGTGACAGCCAGTCCGTGCAGTCGGTGCGGTGGTCTCGGCCAGGTCATCACGTCGCCATGCAGCTCGTGTCGTGGCGAAGGTCGGGTCACGGTCGACAAGACGTACCAGGTCGATGTTCCGGCCGGCGTCGACTCCGGCTCGACCCTGCGTTTGACCGGTCGGGGAGCGGTCGGCCCCCGCGGCGGGCGACCAGGCGACCTGTACGTTCACCTGCGGGTCGCGCCGCACGACCTGTTCGTCAGGGATGATCACGATCTCGTCACCGAGGTGCCGATCTCGATCGCGCAGGCTTCGCTCGGCACGGCAATCGAACTCGAGACGCTCGATGGCACTGAGCATCTGGTCATTCCGCCCGGCACGCAGCCCGGTCGCGAGTTTGTCCTGCGTCAGCGTGGCGTCCCGCACTTGCGTGGCCGCGGTCGGGGTGACTTGCGCGCACGGGTGCGTGTGGAGGTTCCCCAAAAGCTCTCCGACAAGGAAATCGAACTGCTCACTGCCTATGCCGAAGGGCGCGGTGAGGTGGTCGGGCACGAGAAAGAGGGCCTGTTCAGTCGTCTGAAGTCGGCGTTCCACTGACAGCTGGACCGATGGACCAGTCATCGCTGCGATCGACCAGCACTCATGTACTGGTCGATCCCGAGCAATTGGGGGCGCTCTCGCTGGATGATGACACCGTGCATCATCTGCGGCGCGTGTTGCGTCTGCGTGACGGTGAGCAGGTGGGTGTCACCGACGGAGGCGGTCGTTGGCTGCTCGCGTCGGTGCGTGTCGAGGGCTCGTCGCTGACCCTGGAAGCTGCGAGCGAGATGGTCACCGAGCCGCCTCGTACCGATCTGTTCACGCTGGCGGTGGCGATGCCGAAGGGTGACCGGCTCGACTGGCTCGTGCAGAAGGTGACCGAACTCGGAGTCGATCGCCTCGTGCTCGTGCATGCTGAGCGCTCGGTTGTTCGGTGGAAACCAGATCGGGTGCAGTCGCAGCTCCTACGCCTTCGTCGAATCGCCGACGAGGCGTGTCGGCAGAGCCGCCGCGTCTGGCGCGTCGAGATCGATGCGCCGGTCGAGGCATCGACCCTGCTTGGCGACTTCGTGGTCGCCGAGCCTGGTGGCCGCCGACTCGAGTCGACGGATCGATCGCTGGCGATCGGGCCCGAGGGTGGATGGTCGCAAGATGAGCTCGCCACCGCACGCGACCGGGTCTCGCTCGGGTCGAACATCCTGCGCACGGAGACGGCAGCGGTAGCCGCCACGGCACTCTGCGTGGCATTCGAACGCTGACAGTCTAGAGTGGGCGAGTTACCCTCGGGTAATGTGCCGGGCGGTCGGCAGGCGGGCGCCACCGAACGCATGAGACAAGCGAAGAAGGCGGGATACCCATATGGCAGTCATCGACGACGAATCACCCTCGGTCTACAGCCAACAGGTCGGCGAGCGTTTGCGCGTCATCCGCAAGCAGAAACGGATGTCGCTGCAGGAAGTCGAGGCCCAATCGAACCAGGAGTTCAAGGCGTCGGTCCTCGGGGCGTACGAGCGGGGCGAACGTGCGCTGTCGGTGCCTCGTCTCGATCGGCTCTCGCAGTTCTATTCCGTTCCGGTTGAGCAGCTGCTGCCACGTGAGGTCACGGGCAGCGAAGCCACTGCAGCGCTGCAGTCGTCGGTCAACAAGAAACTGGCGATCGATGTTGCCAAGCTCCTGCAGCTCAAGGGGTCTCCGTTCGAGATGCTGGCTCGGTACCTGCGGCTCATTCAGGTGCAGCGCCAGGACTTCAACGGCCGTGTGATCACGGTGCGTGGCGATGACACCCGCTCGATCGCAGCGATGCTCGACGTGCCGGTCGATCAAGTCGCTGATCGCCTCGCCGCGCTCGACCTGCTCTTCGTTCCCGCCGGCTGACCCGTGACCAAGTTCGGGGTGTACGTACACATCCCGTTCTGTGCGTCGAAGTGCGAGTACTGCGCGTTCGCCACCTGGACCGACCGCGATCACCTCGTCGACGCGTACCTCGCAGCGCTGCATACCGAGATTTCGCGGGCGGTCGATGCCGGGTTGGCGATGGCCGACACCGTGTTCGTCGGCGGCGGAACGCCGACGCTCGTTCCGCCGGCAGCACTCGCCGACGTGATCTCGTCGATCCCCGTCAGCTCGGGCGCGGAGATCACGGTCGAATGCAACCCCGACGACGTCAGCGTCGAGCTGCTGGCGACCTATCGAAGCGCCGGCGTCAACCGGGTCAGCCTCGGCGTGCAGTCGATGTCGGCACACGTACTCGCGTCGCTCGGACGCACCCACGATCAGGCGAATGTCGAGCGTGCGGTCCAAGCGATCAAGGAATCCGGGATGCCATCGTTCAACCTCGATCTCATCTACGGCGCGGCCGGCGAGTCCCTCGACGACTGGCACTCGACCGTCGCTGCGGCGTTGGCGTTCGATCCACCGCACATCTCCGCCTACGGGCTGACGGTAGAGGCCGGGACACCGCTGGCGTCACAACCCGATCGTCATCCTGACGACGATGACCAGGCGGACAAGTACGAACTCGTCGACGACCTGCTGACCGAAGCCGGCCTGTTCAACTACGAGGTCTCGAACTGGGCGAGGCCCGGTCACGAGTCACGCCACAACATCCTCTACTGGGACCAGGCCGACTATCGCGGCTTCGGTTGTGCGGCACACTCACACGAGTCCGGTCGCCGGTGGTGGAACGTGCGCACACCCGACCGGTACATCGAGGTGATCGACCGTGGCGAGACGGCCGAAGCCGCGTCGGAAACGCTCGACATCGAGACGCGCCGCTTCGAGGGTCTGCAGTTGGCGTTGCGCACCAGAGACGGCGTGGAGCGCACTGCCTTCACCCCGGACACGTTGGCGATGCTCGACGGGGTGCTCGTTGCTCATCCCACCGATCCGGGCCGGGTGGTCCTCACTCGTCGCGGCCGGTTGATGGCCAACGACGTGTCACTGCGACTGCGTTGATGCGTCGGTCGAGATCGTGTCGAACAGGTCGGGGAAGACCCTGGCGACCTTCGCCGTGAGGTAGTCGCCGTACGTGCCCTCCCACGCGAGCACGTCGGTGCCATCCCACCGGTCGCTCGCTGCGCCATTGACATCGTCGGCGATCGGCAGGGTCGGCACCGTGGCATCCCACGATGGATCGAAGAAGTAGGGGAACGACAGGCGGGACTCGCCGGAGACGTTGCGCACCCGGTGCGGCGTTGATCGGTAGCGACCGGCCGTGAGCCGTTCGAGCATGTCGCCGAGGTTGCAGATCAACACCCCAGGCTCCGGGTGGACGTCGATCCAGGAATCGTCGAGACCCTTCACCTGGAGGCCGCCGTGACGGTCCTGTGCGAGCAGTGTGAGAAGTCCATAGTCGGTGTGCTCGCCAACGCCCCACTCGTTGGCGCCGCGGTCGCCGGGCGGGTAGTGGAAGATGCGCAACAGCACGGTGGGATCGGCGGTCAGGTGTTCGGCGAACCAGGCGGCCGGCAGGCCGACGCCCAGCGCGATACCGCTCATGACCGCGTCGGCGACGGGTCGCAGTGCGGCGAGCCATTCGAGTACGAGTCGGCTGAGTTCGGGTGGGTCGGTCGGGAACTGGTTCACGCCGTGGAGTGGTGTCGCCGACCGCACCCGATGGTGTTCGAGAGGGTGTTCGAGACCGAAGTAGATGCCCTCCTTTCGGTCGGGAACGCCGGAGGTGAGCTCGCCTCCCACCGGGAACCAGCCGCGCCACGAGGCACCACCATTGACCATCGCGATCTCGGCCTTGTCTGCCTCCGGTCGTTGGAAGAACGCGTGCGATGCCGCCTCGAGCCGGCCCTGCAGATCCGAGCCGACACCGTGCCCGGTGATGGCGAAGAACCCGACCTGACGGCAGGCCTGGTCGATGGACGCCGCCGTGTCGGCCAGCGCGCCCGGCAGTGCATCATCGCTGAGCAGCGCGGCGATGTCGACGACCGGAATGTGTGGTGAGGGGCTCACGAGTTGGTAGCGTACGGCTCCGCTACGGGCGCGTAGCTCAGTTGGTTAGAGCGCTACCATGACACGGTAGAGGTCCCGGGTTCGAGCCCCGTCGTGCCCACCCCGTCAAGCCCTGGTTTGGAGTCGGGCTTGGTCACGTTTGGGATCGGAATTGTCGGCGGTTGCCAGTGGCGGCGGTTGGTCACCGTCAGGAGTGGTGCGCACCGACCGGGTCGTCGGTGGCCCAGGCGAAGTGCATGCGGCCATGATCGGCGTTGGCCGCCATGATCCCGCCGACGGTGCCATCGGCCCACGGAGCGCCGGGGACCACCGACTGGAGGTCCTCATCGGAGAGCTCGGCCAGCAGCGCCAGGGTCTCCGCCCGTGTCGCCAGACCGATGCGGACCAGTTCCGTCAGCGATTTGCCGGCCTGCTCGGCCTTCCATTCCTCGGTCCATGCGTGAATCGAGGCCATGATCTCCTCCATCGATTGTGGGGTGCCGTCGTCGCGGACTCGCTTGGCAATGCCACGCGATCCGGCGAGGTGGCGGCGGAACATGTCGTTCCAGTTGCGTTCGATCAGCGTCGTGTGGATGAAGTGGTCGGCATACGACCATCGACTCTCGTCGTCGTGCTCGCTGAACGTTCGTGGAGCACGAAGCTCCTCGTCGTCCATCGTGGAGAGGCGCTCGAGCAGCCACGATCGGTCACGGTTGAGCTTGATCTCGATCTCGATGCGGTCCACCTCGCCGACCTTAGTTTCTGCCCCAGGCCGCCGATCGACCGAGCGAAACCGCTCGCGCCGACCGGCGCGCACGCACTGGGCTCTGTCTGCGGTTCCACGTCATCACTCGCACCGGCTCATCGTTGCCCTCGGAGGATCCCGCACGTCGACCAGGGTGTTACTGTCAATGAATGAGCGAGGTTGCCTCGGTCGAGCCACGGGAGCCCAAAGAGGCCGCGAGGGTCGCCCCGATCTTCGTGCAGCGCCGCCTCACCGTGGGAAGTTCGACCGATCCACTCGAGCGCGAGGCCGACCGCATGGCCGTGCTCGTCAGTCGTGCGATGGCTTCCTCGCCGCCTGGGGATTCGGGGGTGTCGAAGCGCGTTGTTCGCTTCGTCGGGGCGCCGGTTCCCGAACCTCCCGGGTCGTCCCAGATCGGCCAGACGATGGCCGGGTCGGTCAGGCGGATCTCGAGGTCGGCGGCGACGCCCGCTGGAGGTGTGGTCGACGCCGATGTCGAAGCTGGAATTCGTGGTGCCAGGGGAGGGCATCCACTCGACGAGACCGTGCAGCGTCGCGCCGGTGCCGTGCTCGGCGCCGACCTCTCCGATGTCAGGCTCCACGCTGGAGCGCGAGCCAAGGCGTTCAACGAGGACGTGCAGGCTGAGGCCTTCACGCACGGTTCCCAGATCTTCTTCCGCAGTGGGCTGCCCGACACGTCGACATCGGCAGGACGCGAGCTGCTCGGTCACGAACTCACACACACCGTCCAGCAGGCTGGTACTGCGCAGCGGCGGGTGCAGCGAAAGGACAAGGTGATCCACCAGCCCGCTGTGGGCCTCGCCCTGATCGACGATTGGGTGGCGTACTCCGGGGGCGCCAAGCCGAAGCGCTCGCCGGAGCTCCTGAAGGTCGACACTGCGGTGGCCGCCTGGGCGACCGGCGGCCGCAAGATGGGTGGTGCGATCGACACGAACATCACGCAACTCCAAGCCGTGATCTCTGCGCTTGATGCTTGGCGGGCCAAGAAGAAGACCAACCCGTCGGTGCGCGATGTGGCCGTTGCAGATCTGCGAGCGTTCGCAACGGGTGAACTCAACACGTTCAACGCACGCAAGACGCAAAAGGCCCAGGACGCGACTCAGGCGCAGGGCCTACACGACGAGTTCGCCAAGATCGATGATCAGACGGGGCAATTCGCCAAGAAGAACACGGTCGATATCAAGCCTGAGCGCTTCCTCGGCGGCAATCAGTCGCCGGCGTTGATGGCGCATACCCAGAAGAACGCCGACGGGTCGCTGACCGACACGGCCATGGATGCCCTCGACGATCTGCAACTGGCCGAGCGAGACGGATTGATCGCCAAGGCGCGTGGCGAGAAGATCACTGTCGATCCGGATGTGTCGCCGGACGACCTCCGCAAGATCATGGCGGACTCGGTCAATCCGCTGTCCGGCGAGACGCTCTATCCGGAGCTTGCCACCGTGTCCGACCCGACCACAGCGGCACCTGGCGAAGTGACCATTGCCCAGAGCATCGCGGGATCGAACTTCCAGGTCACCTACGACCCGAGCGACCCGAATGCCGCTGTGCGCCTCGGCGCTCTCGACGCAGCGGTGAAACTGATCAATGCCACACAGGCACACGTCCCCGATCTCGACGTGTACTTCCCGAAGGCCGGCCGAACCGTCGAGGTCGACAAGGCGTGCCAGGTCACTGTCAAGAAGGGCATCGCCGACGCCGTGTTCTACGCGCCGGCCTTCTTTGCTGTCAGCTCGGCCAATGTAGGCAATCCGAAGGACGACAAGTCCGGCACGGACTTCAAGTTCCTGTCGACCGCCTTGTCGGCCGCCGATGGCTACACAACGGCGCTGCGCAACTCGATCATCCATGAACTCGGTCACGCTTGCCACTACGCGAACGATCGCAGCCGGTTCTACAACCTGAATTTCGCCCAGTTCACGGGGAAGGCATCCGACGGTCGGACCTTCCAGGACGTCGCAGAGCAGGACGTGAGCGGATACGGAAACAATCCCCGGGAGATGGTCGCCGAGGTGTTCCTCGCGGCCGTGGTAGGTGGAAAGACGTTCTCGCCGGTGGTGTTGCAGATGTATCAGGCATTCGGCGGCGCCGCAGTCTGAGCTCCCTGCTTGCGAGCCGGCGTGACCAACAGGTCGAAATCGTCCCACCATGCCTGGAGGCGTCGCGACCACGAATGCACCCAATTGATCGAGTTCACGTTGTCGGCGGGTCGGTGAACTCGGCTCTCTTCGATGCCCACTTGTCTTGAGCCGCCGCCTACGGTCGCGGCATGCGAATCTGGCGACTGCGGGAACTCGGGGAACCGGCTGAGCAACTCGAGCTCGTGGAGCAGGATCCTCCGGCGGCCAGAGACGGTGAGGTGCTCGTCGACGTCGAGGCCGTCGGGTTGGCGTTCCCCGACGTACTGCAGTGTCGGGGCATCTACCAGGTGAAAACCGGTCCAGGTTTCACGCCGGGTGGAGAGTTGGCCGGCACCATCAGTTCGCTCGGCGACGGCGTCACCGATTTCGAGGTGGGCCAGCGGGTCGTCTTTCTCGGTGGCGGCGGGCTCGCCGAACAGGTCACGCACCCCGCGCGTGCGGTGTACCGAGTGCCCGACGGCGTGTCAGCCGCGAAGGCGGCGGCCATCCCGATCAACTACTGCACCACGCTCTATGCGCTACACGACCGCGGCAAGCTCCAGGCGGGCGAATCGGTGCTGATCACCGGTGCCGCCGGTGGAACGGGCACGGCGGCGATCCAGCTGGCCAACGCTGCGGGAGCGCGAACGATCGCGGTCGCCGGTGGTGCCGACAAGGCGGCGCTCGCCCGCGAGGTTGGCGCCGACGTGGTGATCGACCATCAGGCCACCCCCGACTGGGTCGATCTCGTCCGGGAGGCGAGCGGCGGCGGCGTCGACGTGGCCTACGACCCCGTCGGCGGCGACACCTTCCACCAGGTTCGACGCTGTATGGGCTGGGACGGACGGTTGCTCGTGATCGGCTTCGTTGCGGGCATACCCGAGGTGGCAACGAACCATGCGCTACTCAAGAGCTATTCGATTGTCGGCGTCCACTGGGGTGCGTCGCTCGGTCGGCGACCCGAGTCGCTCGGGGAGCAGATGACGACGCTGCTGGAGATGGCGACGACCGGTGCCATCGATCCGCCGTTGTATCCACCGTACGCGTTCGACGATGCGGCCACCGCGCTCCAGGATCTGGCGAACAGGGCCACGTACGGCAAGGTTGTCGTGACGCTGTGACCGCGCTCGGCGTCAGCGATCAACTCGGCGTGACCAGGTCGACGACCACGCCGGCGTGGTCACTCGCCCAGACCGGTTCGCCATCGACCTCCACCGCAGCGGTGCCGACGAGCCGGGCAGCCGACGGATTGCCGACGGGCTTGGGTCGCGGCCACGAGACCAGTACGTAGTCGAGGCGACGATTCGGCCACGCGCTGTCGGCGGTGTGGGGATTCCCGCGACGCCAGGTGAATCCGGGCCCGTCGCCTACCTGCTCCCAGGCATCGGACAGCACGATTCCCGCGATTCCGTCTCGCCGACCCGTCAGCAGCCGGACCTCGTCGCTGTCGGCGACGGCGTTCAGATCGGCACCGATCACGACCGGTAGATCGATCGTTGGGTCGCCCCGCCACGCCTGCGCCAACTCGAGGACACGTCGAGCTTGCAGCTCGCGGGTGGCCGAATCGTCGAAGCGGTGATCGAGGTGGGTCGACGCGATCGGCCATCGCCCCCACGGAGACTCGACGGTGGCGGCGACCACACGGCGATGACCGGGCGTGCCGTCGCAACGCGGAAGCGCCTCGTCGGCGATCAGCTCGAGGGGCCAACGCGACAGCACAGCGTTGGCGAAGCCGACCACACCGCGCCCGATGGGAGCAGTCCGCACCGAGTGGTAGCCCAGTTCCTCGGCGATGATCGCCGCAAGGTCATCGCCGGCGTCGACCCACACCTCCTGCAGGCACACGACGTCGGCCCCCGATGAGCGGATGATGTCGATGATCGCTCGTTGACGCTTCTCCCATGGGCCGAAGCGCCACCAGAGGTTCCATGTCATCACCCGCACGACGGTCCGTGTCGGTCAGCCGTAGATCGACGGACGCCGGTCGGCCCAGGGGTTGGCGGTCTCGAGTTGCGACGCGACCCGCAGGAGCAGCGCCTCGTCGTCGATTGGCCCGACGAACTGCACCCCGATCGGGAGGCCACCGCTACTCCAGTGGAGCGGGAGCGAGATCGCCGGCTGGCCACTCACGTTGAACTGCGCCGTGAACTGCAGAATGCTCGTCAGTCGCTCGGTGCCGAGTTCGGGATCGCTCAACCACCCGATGGGCGGCGGCGGCACGGCAATCACCGGCGTCACGAGGACGTCGAAGTCGTCCCACCATTCCTGCAGACGGCGAGACCACGCGTGTACCCAGTTGATCGAGTGGACGTAGTCGGCCGCAGGAATCGCCCGTCCGATCGAGCCCATCAGCCAATTGCTCGCTTCGACGTCGCGCTCACCGATCGGGCGTCCGATCGCCTCACCCATCGTTGTGAAATCGATGGCCGTGGCCACCGCGACGATGGTCACGAAGTGACGGGAGAACTCGGTGTCGAAGAACGCCTCGGGCTGGGCGATCTCGACATCATGTCCGAGCGCTTCGAGCAGTGCGCCGGCACGCTCGACGGCAGCGACACACTCCGAATCGGTGGTGACGCCGGCGTGGTTCGGCGCAAGCCCGACGCGGAGCCGACCCGGATCCAATCCGACCTCATCAGCGAACGGCCGTGTCGGCGGTGCGGCGGTGTAGGGATCACCCGTGTGGCGGCCGCTCATGACATCGAGCATCGCTGCTGTGTCACGAACCGAACGCGACACGACGCCGTCGGTCGTGGCGCCCGCCCACCCTTCGCCCAACGCCGGGCCATGGGTGATCCGACCCCGGCTCGGCTTCAGCCCGACCAGGCCGCACTCGCTCGCCGGGACCCGAATCGATCCTCCGCCATCACTCGCATGTGCCATCGGAACCATGCCGGCCGCAACGGCGGCCGCCGAGCCACCAGACGAGCCGCCGGTGGAGTGGTCGGTGTTCCAGGGGTTGCGCGTGGCCCCGAACGCCAACGGCTCGGTGGTGACCGTGCCGCCCAGCTCCGGCGTGTTCGTTCGGCCGAGCGTGATGAGGCCCGCGGCGCGAATCGATTCGTAGAGGTAGGAGTTCTGGGTCGCGCGCACGTCGGCGTCCTTGAGTGCCTGGTTGCCCAACGTGTGCGGCTCGCCGGCGATCTCGCAGCCGAGATCCTTCACCAGGAAGGGGACACCGCGGAAGGGACCGTTGGGGATCGGCCCGACGGCTTCGGCGCGAGCGGCCTCGAAGCGTTCATGGATCACGGCATTGATGGTCGGGTCGAGTCGTTGGATGCGCGAAATGGCGTCGTCGACGAGTTCGACCGGCGACGCCGCGCCCGATCGAATCAGTGCGGCGAGTTCGGTGGCGTCGGGGAGCGTGGCGGTCATGGTGGCTCAGGTCGTCTGCACGATGAGGACGGAGCACCCGGCGTGATGTGCGCAGCGACTCGACACGCTGCCGAGCAGGAAACGGCGCGCGCCCTGCATGCCGCGGCTGCCGACGACGAGGAGGTCGGCGTCGACCTGCTCGCAGAGCGACAGCAGTGCGTCGGCGGGATCACCCCCGAGCGCGTGTGTCGTCACCTCGGCACCCACCTCGGCGGCACTGGCTGCGGCCGCTTCGAGACTGAGTCGCGTCGACTGCTCACTCGCCGCGCCCCACTCGTTCGAGGCAATTACCATGTCGGGCGCCACGAGGACCGGGATCCGGGGGGCCACCATGGCGATGTGGAGATGGGCGCCGGTCAGAGCGGCCAACGACGCTGCATGGCTGACCGCTTGACCTGCGGTCGGTGATCCATCGGTGCCGACCACGATCGATGTGTACATGTGAGCCTCCTCGGGGTGTGGCCGTACGGTAGCAATCGTCAGTGCGCCAGACTCTGGCGGATGACGTCGGCCACCAGCGCAGCGCCGTTGGAGCTGTTGATCACCGTGTAGTGGTTGAGGCCCGCAGCCTCGACCCAGCGATGTTGCGGAGAACGATCGCGTGCCTCTGGCGTGACGAGGCCGGGAGGCTCGCCGAACATGCCGAACTCGGCGCGCACGATGGTCGTTCGTTCGGTGCGTCGGTCGAGCAGTGTGCGCACTTCTTCGTCAGCGAGCAGATCGCGGCCGTCCTGACGCACCGCCGTTTCGCTCACGGCCACGCGAAAACCCCCATCGACGTCGACGAGTTCGGCCAGGAGACTGCGTTCGAGGTCGGGGCTGATCCCATCGACGAACGCCGGATGACTCGCCCACATCGCTTGGTACGACACACGATTGGGCCACGTCTTCGTGATCCGTTCGATACCGGGGCCGAGCGTCGAGTCGAGCACCGCGTCGAGGTCGACATCCGGCCCATTCGGTCGGGGGATTGCTGTTCCACCGTCGATCAACAGCACGTCGCTGACGAGATCGGGGTGACGTTCGGCCGCCATCAGTGCCACGAAGGCTCCCATCGAGTGGCCGACGATGGGTGTCGGCGCTCCGAGTTGCGCAATGACTGCGGCGACATCGTCGGCGTGCTGCCGGATCCCGAAGGGCCCGGGAGCGCCGAAGCTGCGGCCCCGGCCGCGCAGATCGAGCGCAACGAGCTCGACAGCACCGGCGAGTTGGTGAGCGACCGGATCCCACGCCCAGGCATTCGACGTGATGCCGTGGGCAGCCACGATCGTCGGCGTGCCGATGAGTCCGGGCCACCGCAGTGCGCCGAGCGTGGAGCCGTCGATGCGGAACTCGAGGAACTCCGGCCGCTGTGCCATGTTCCAACTCTGTCAGATCAGCGAGGTTCGCGGGGGAGTCCGAGGACTCGCTCGCCGAGAATGTTGCGCATGATGTCGGACGTGCCACCCATGATCGTGTAGCCAGGCGCGTACACGAGACCACTGGTGATGTCGTCCCACAGCAGTGCCTCGGCGCCGAAGGTGCGCGCGACGAACTCGGCCACACGGATCTCGTGCTCCGTGCAGAAGCACTTGGTGGCAGCCGAGAACCCCGCCGGTGCCTGACGGAGCACCTCTCGGGTGACGAGGATGCGTCCGATGCGGTAGCCGGTTTCGAGCGCGGCGATCTCCTGGCGCACCCGAGGATCGCACCGATCGGCACGATCGAGAGCAAACTCGTAGAGCGCCCGATTCGACACGAGGCGGTCGACTCCGCCGCGCTCGTGCTCGAGTTGCGCCATGGTCTGCTTGAACGCGTTGCCCTCGACACCGACCAGGTTGGCCACCGGAACTCGCACGTCGGTGAAAAACACCTCGCAGAAGTGGCGATTGGTGGTCATGTCGGTGATCGGTCGTACCTCGATACCGGGCGTGTCCATTGCCACGATGATCTCGCTGATCCCCGTATGCGCCGGCCCGTCGGCGTTGGTTCGACAGATGAGGTAGCAGTAGTCGGCGAGCTCACCGAAGCTCGTCCAGATCTTCTGTCCGTTGATGACGAAGTCGTCGCCGACGCGAACAGCGCTGGTGGTGAGCGACGCCAGGTCGGATCCCGAGTTCGGCTCGGACATGCCGATGCACCACGTCGTTTCACCCGACAGGAT
>DASQFE010000116.1:0-2854 GCA_035633295.1 Ilumatobacteraceae bacterium
CCCTCGTCGTGCGGGTCCAGGTCGATCACACGCTCGATCGACTCGATGCGGCAGATGTCCGCGGAACGAAGGCGGAACACATCCTTCATCCCGGTGAGCGCGGCGACCTTGTCGACGTCGTCTCGCAGCCGCTCGAACACCGGGCCGCGGCGATCAGTGCGCTCGTATCGCAGCATCAAGCGATACTCGGAAAATGTGATCGGGTCGAGCAGCACGAGTGAGGCCCACGGGTTCTCGGCCAGGTTCCGCGACGTCTTCGACATGAACTGGTTGGAGAGTGCGATCCGCTCCCCTTCGACCGGTTGTACCGCCGACAGGTACGTGATGTTCGGGATGCCCGCCGCGCTGCACGTGCCGATGACCGCAGGAACGCGACCGTCGAAGCACCGACGCAGGTCGCGCATCGTGAGCGGTTCGCTCACGATGTGGCCGCCTGAACTCGGGCGCCGGCCGACGGCCCCGGCGTCTGGTCGAACGCTTCGTCCAGGGCAATGACACAGGCGATGACCGAGCAGTCGGCCCAGCGGAGCAGCTTCTCCATCGGTTCACCGTCGGTGCGGTGGACGTCGCCGGTGAATTCAGCCGTGTACCGCTGCTGCCTGGCGATGTCCGCCTCATCGGCCTGCTCGACGGCGAGCACGCGACCTTTCACCTGCAGTGATCGAAGGGTCTCGACGTCGGCGGTGCAGATGGCGACCGCGGCGCCGGGCTGCAGGTTCGCGACCGTGGTCGTGTCGTTGACGTTGAGCAGCAGCCGAACCTCAGCGTGTTCGTTGTCGACCACCGTGAGACCCCATGCCCGGCCGGCGTGCGGCCGACCGTCGGGGCTGACGCTGCCAACGAGCAGCGAGCAGCCGCCGTGCAGGTACCGGATTGTCATGTCGTCGAACACGTCACCCACCTCCCTCGTGGCCGCAGAGCACTGAAGCTAGTGAGTTCTTAGCAAGCGCGTACGCAGTTCTTCGGAGCGCCGTCTCCGGCGATCGTCGCACCATGGTCACGCCGCCTCCCCGGCGGCCACCACCCCGACGATCACCATCAAGGAGACCCGATCATGACCATCACCGAGACCGTCACCCGGACCACGAGCTTCGACCGCCTGCGAGCGGTGTCGTTCGACCTCTACCGCGACATCCACAAGGGCATCCGTAGCGAGCTGTTCGCGCTCGTCAGCCACGCCGGCCGCCTCGACCCAGCAGACGAGTGCGGTGCGGCGTCGCTCGTCGATCAGGTACAGGGCGTCGTGCGCCTGCTGGAACAGCACGCCGAGCACGAGGATGGCGCGATCCAGCCGGTGCTCGAGCAGCACGCCCCGTCGATGGCGTCCCACGTCGCCGACGACCACCACCGCATCGAGGGCCTGATGGACGACCTCATCGCCCTCGCCATCGAGACCCGCGAGACCCCCCGCCGCCGCGCCGTGCTGCACGAGCTGTACCTCGACCTCGCCTCGTTCACCAGCGAGTACCTCGCCCACCAGGACCTCGAGGAGCGCGAGGTCGGCCAGGCGCTCGACTCGATCCTCGGCTTCGACGGCATGCTCGCCGTGCACGCCTCCATCATCGGCAGGATCCCCCCGCACGAGCTGGGTGCGTCGCTCGCCATCATGTTCCCGGCGATGAACGTCGACGACCGTACCGAGCTGCTCGGCGGCATGAAGGCCAGCGCCCCCGCCGAGGCGTTCGACGCTGTTTGGGGCCTCGCGGCATCTGTCCTCTCGCCCGATGATCACCGCGCCATCGCCGTCCGGCTGGGCCTCTGAAACCACGACCACGATGGTGGCGCACACTTCGCTCAACCGATTCCATCGGCCAACCGCTCGCGTTCCGGCGATGTCGGTCAGGTCGACGGCGTCGAGGAGCCGATCGTAACGCAATCACCAACTGTCGCCGGTTCGGGGACGGTCGTCGGGATTATGCAGTGTGCGGCTTGGGCCGCAGTAGGGGGGGTGCTCGTCGACGCAAGCCAACCCAGAGTCGGTGGGGTCGGGCCCTCTCGACTCGATCGTTCGCCAGCTGGTTCACGAGTTCGGAGTCGGGGTGAGCAGATCGATCGTGTACTCCTCGTCGAAGTTCGTTGCGCCGATGACGGTCTGTTGCGTCGTCGAGGTCGTGAGGTGCTCGCGCACGGGAAGACCGTCGGTGATGCGGTACCAGCCCTCGATGCGTTGCTGGCCGGTGGACTCCCCGGTCACGTCGACGTCGTAGCGGATGTGCAGCACGGAAATGTCGGTGCCCGCCACTGGAAGACTGGTGCGTCCGATGACGGTGCCGGCGAAGCTGCTCTGGGTGCGGTCGCCGACGCGGCAGGTCATGTTCCACGTGGTGCCCGCAGGTGCGTCGAGCGGTCGGGCATCGCCGTCGCAGGTGTAGTCGTTGCGGCCAGCGGTGTCGAAGAACTCGTGGTAGCCGACCCACCCGGTCGTGCGAATGGCGTTGCCCTCCACGCACCAGTCCCAGCTGTCCCAGCGCTCGACCGCAACATCCCAACGCAGCTGCACGCCGCACCCGAACGGGACGACGGTCATCGTGGTCACCTCCGGGTAATCGTGTCGGGCCCCAGTGAGGACGTCGACGCGATCGAAACCAAGCGTGGCGTACTGGTACACGCCGGGCGTGACGAGCGTGCCGACCGGTGGAGCCGTCGAAGTAGTGACGGCAGCGACAGCGGCAGACGCCGTCGGCGTGGGCGTCGGTGGAGGGCTGGATTCGGAGGCCTGCTCACGGTAGCGGTCGAGGGCCTCAGCGACGCCCACCTGGGTCACCTGGCCCCCGGTGGTCAACCGGTGCCCTCCGTACGCAGCACCGGCCGTAACGGCGGCGGCTACGCCGAAGATGATGAACGTTCGTCGCCT
>DASQFE010000117.1:0-7246 GCA_035633295.1 Ilumatobacteraceae bacterium
CGTCGACGTCGACCTGTTCGACATCTACCGAGGCGAGCGCGCCGCCGAAGGCACCCGGTCGCTCGCGTATCGCGTCCGCCTGCAGTCGTCGGATCGCAACCTCACCGACGCCGACATCGCCGACGTGCGGCGCGGTGTCGAAGCAGCGGCCACCAAGCTCGGCGCCCAGCTGCGCGCCTGAGGTGCTGGCCGCCCTCACCCCACAACAGGGGTCAGACCCCTTTTGTTGGATCTCGTGCGGAGGTGAGGTCGGCGGTGCCGGTGTTGCACTCGCGGTCGATGAACTTCCAGAAGGCCGCTGCCCTGGTTCCGGTTGACGGACCGGTCGGTGTTGTCGCCTGTTCGTAGATACAGCGGATGAAGCCGGCCCCGGCGGTGACGCGGCCGGCAATCTCGTCGTCGGGTCCCGCCCACGACCACGAGCCGTCGTCGCTCCGTGTCACCGGTCGGCCGGTCACTTCGAGGTCATGGTCGAGGCTGCCCATCCAGGTTCCACCGCCTCGACGGGCGTCGCCGTGCTCCACGACGTCGGCTTCGAGCTCGACAGCTGTGCGGCCGATGTCGTGGCCGGCGACGATCAGGTCATTCACGAGGACCATCGGGATGCCTGCACCCCTCGCGATGGTCATGATGCCGGCGCCGAACCGTGGATTCAGCTCTGTGGGCCAGAAGCCGTTCGCGGTGACCACGCCGTCGACGGTGAACGTGCCGCGGAAGGCGACCTCACGAGCGAGCTGGTCACCCGCCTGTCGGGCAATGGAGCGCATCTGCTCGCGGACCGATGGTTCGGGATCCCAGTACGTCGCACAGCCGGCGTACACGAAATCGTTGCCGCGTCGTAGCGTCACCATCTCGACCGGGCGCAGCACTGCCACGCCATCGGGCAGCACGATGCCGTGGATCGAGCACGGGATGCCCTCGAGGAACGGCATCACCCGCACCGTGTTGCACACCGGCCGCAAACGGCTCAGCGCACGATCTCGCGACGCGTTGTCGGTGACCCAGTACGTCTGGTGGGCGCCGCCGTGGAATCCGTCGCGGGCGTCGGCCGCCCAGACGGCGCCATGGCCGCGATCGATCGACTCGGATGCGTCGATCGCATCGTCGAGTGGAACGACGATCGACGGTTGGCGATCGATGCCTGCCCGATCCCAGAACGCGTCGACAACCACCTTGTCCTCGAGCGCGACCCACTCCGGGCGCCGATGGGAGACGAAGGGTCGACCATCGAGCTCCGCGGCGGTCCCAAGGAACGTGCCGATCACGATTGCCTCGCGGTGAGGGTCGAACCGGTCGACGGCCTCGATCATCTCCAGAGTCGGGTGCATGAGCAGTCGGTCGGCGAAGTGGATCCGTTCCATCTCCGCCAGGCCGTCGGGCGGCTCGACGATCACGGTCGGGGCGTCGGGCTGCGGCCCGGCGCCACGGCCCTCCGTTGCCACCACCATCAGCTCCGTCACGCCGACCGAACGCAGCAGGTCGATGTGTTCGGTCCACGACGCACCCATGGCTCCAGCGAGCACGACAGCGTGGCCGCCGAAGGTCCGTCGCATCGGCTCGATCCACCAGTCGTCCATGGTCGGACCGTAGCGTGGCGGTCGTGATCGAGATCATGACGTTTCGGTTCGCGGACGAAGTCGACGAGTCAGCCTTCCGCGCCGTCGACGAGCGCGTGCAGGTTCAGTTCTCGTACCAGCAGCCGGGGTTCATTCGGCGCACCCTCGGTCGCCGCAACGATCGGTGGCTCGTATTGACGATCTGGGCGAACGTCGAGGCGGCCGACGCGGCGCGGGCAGCATTCGACGTCTCTGCGCTCGGCGCCGAGTTCATTGGGCTCATCGATCGCGGCAGCCTCACCGTCGAACGGTACGAGGGCGTCGCCTGACCTACTGCTGCACGAGGACGAGTGGATTGCCCTCGGGATCGTCGATCGCGGCGATCGTCGGCCCGCCGGGAACGTCGAACGGCTGCGACACGACCGTGCCACCGAGGCCCGGCACACGGTCCAGCGATTCGACGATGTCGCGCACCTGGATGTAGAGGGCGAAGCCGCCTCGATCGCTCTGGCGCATGTGTCCGGCGGGGCCCGGCTCCGGGCCGCCCAAACCGCTCGGGATGTTCATGATCGGACCATCCCCGATTGGCCAGTTGAACAGCTCACCGTAGAACCTGCGCTGCGACTCGGGATCCCGGGCAAGGATCTCGAAGTGCACGATCGGGCGCACCCAGTCGGGTTGTGGATCCGAAGCCGTCGCCATGTTCAGTTGGAACTGAGGTCGTCCGGGGCATCGGCGAGCCAGGCGAGGCGGCCGGGCTGGCGTCGTAGGACCGTGCGCCACAGCTCGTCGGGGTCGTCGGAGAACACATCGCCCGGTTCGGAATCGAGGACGAGCCAGGCGCCCGCCTCGATCTCAACCTCCAGTTGGCCCGGGCCCCATCCGGCATACCCCCGGAACACCCGCACCCCCTTCACCTCGGCGGCCACCAGGGCCGGATCGGCGGTGAGGTCGGCCGACGCAATGGTGCCGACGATGGGGGAGAGATACTCGCCGCTGTCGGAGAGCACTGACGTCGTTTCAGCGAGCGCAATCAGTGCTGACTCCTCGACCGGGCCGCCGCTGAACACCGACGAGGGAGCGGATTGCAGATCGATCCAGCGGTCGAGTGGTTCGTCGAGCGCCTCATAGCTCGGCCGGTTGATCACCACGCCGATGGCGCCCTCGTCGTGATGCTCGAGCATGAAAATCACGGTGCGATCAAAGTTCTCGTCTTCCAATGGTGGGGTAGCGACCAGCAGTCGACCCTTCATCGGTGATGCGCCCGGGAACATCCCTCCAGTCTGTCACCTCCCTCACTCCAGGCCAGTTCGGTCGGAAGAGTTGCATGATCATGCGGAAGTGTGTATGTTCATGCAGATGTCGGGAGCCGGGGTTGCCGTAGGAATCGTCGGGGCATCGGGGTTCACCGGCGCCGAGCTGTTGAGGCTTGCGGCCCAGCACCCTGACTTCGACATCCGGGTGGCGACCGGCGATTCGATGGCCGGGCGACGCGCGGCCGATCTGTACCCGTCGCTCGAAGTCGCCTACCCCGACCTCCAGTTCAGCGAGTTCGATCCTGCTGATGTGGCCGGGCTCGATCTGGTCTTCCTGGGCCTCCCTCACGGCGCGTCCATGGATCTCGCGCCATCACTGGTTGGTCACGTGGGTTGTGTCGTCGACCTCTCGGCGGCGTTCCGGCTGAAGGATCCGGCCGCATATCCGACGTTCTACGGCTTTGAACACACGCAACTCGACCTTCTGGCCGAGGCCGTGTTCGGTCTGCCGGAGCTGCATCGCGCAGATCTGAAGGGTGCCAGGCTCGTTGCCACACCCGGCTGCCATGTCACAGCTGCCACGCTCGCACTGCGGCCACTCGTCGATGCCGGCCTGATCGAGACAACAGGCGTAGTGGTCAACACCCTCACCGGCATCACCGGCGCCGGCCGTTCGCCGACCGACACGAACGTCTTCACCAACATCGACTCCAATGCCGCCGCGTACGGCCTCCTGGCGCACCGACACACGCCCGAGATGGAAGAGCAGATCGGTGCCCAAGTGATCTTCACGCCGCATCTCGTCCCCATGAGCCGCGGTCTGCTCGCGACGTGCGCGGCGATTGGCGCACCCGGGTGCAGCGACGCTGCCGTGACCGACGTACTGCGGGCCTTCTACGCCGACGAGCCTTTCGTCGCCGTCCTCGACGCTCCGCCCGCCACCAAATCGGTGCTCGGCTCGAACGCCGCCCACGTGTCGGCCCGCTGGGATGAGCGGACCAACACAGTGCTCGCCATGTGCGCCATCGACAACCTCACCAAGGGCGCTTCCGGTGGCGCCGTGCAGGCCGCCAATGTCGCGCTCGGCATCGACGAGTCGGCCGGGCTCTCCACGATCGGACTCGCACCATGACGGCAACCCCATGACCGAAGCTGCCTCGCTCAAGGCATCCGTCCTCGTCGAGGCGTTGCCGTACATCCGCCGGTTCGTCGGCAAGACCGTCGTCGTGAAGTACGGAGGCAACGCGCTCGCGGGTACCTCCGACCACGATGCACTGAGCCTGTTTGCGGAGGACATCGTTCTGATGCGCTTGGTGGGGATGCGCCCCGTCGTCGTGCACGGCGGCGGTCCGCAGATCTCCGCGCTGATGGAACGGCTCGGAAAGCAGCCCGAATTCGTCGACGGTCTCCGCGTGACCGACGCCGAGACCGTCGACATCGCACGCATGGTCCTCACCGGACAGGTGAACCCACAGCTCGTTGCGGCGATCAACGTGCACGGGCGATTCGCGGTTGGGATCAGTGGTGTGGATGCCGGCCTCATCCGTGCAACGGCACGCGACCCCAAGCTCGGCTTCGTCGGTGACGTCACCGAGGTCAACCCGGAAGTGATCCACGGCCTCCTCGACGATGAGTTCGTCCCCGTGATCGCCACCATCGGCAGCGACGAGACCGGCCAGGCCTACAACATCAACGCCGACACAGCCGCGGGCGCCATCGCCGAGGCACTCGGCGCCGAGAAGCTCGTCTATCTCACCGACATCGAGGGCCTTCGGCGAGATGTTGCCGATGCTGCCAGCCTGATCCGTCAGGTGACCGCCGCCGAACTCGACGAACTCGTGGTCCACGGCGTGATCGCCGGCGGCATGATTCCAAAGGTTGCGAGCTGTACCCATGCGGTGCGCAATGGCGTGCACCGTGCTCACATCCTCGACGGCCGCATCGCCCATGTGTTGCTGCTCGAGATCTTCACCGATGCCGGAATCGGCACCATGATCATGGACGAACGGGAGACACCCTGATGGAGTCGCACGCATTCGACCACGCGCCGATGGCGAACTGCCCGTTCATGCCGGTGTTCGGCCCGCCCGCGATCATGTTCGAGCGCGGCCGCGGCACCGAGCTGTGGGATTCGCAGGGCAAGCGGTACCTCGATTTCCTGGCCGGGATCGCCGTTGTGTCGCTCGGGCACTCCAACCCCGCAGTTGCGGAGGCCGTCGGTGATCAACTCGACCAACTGCTGCACGTGTCGAACTTCTTCGCCAATCCGGTGGCCACCGAGGCGGCGGTCAAGATCAACGATCTCCTGCTCGCAGCGACCGGTCACCGGGGCCAGATCTTCTTCACGAATTCCGGCGCCGAGTCGAACGAATGTGCCATCAAACTCGCCCGCAAGCATGGCGGGCGCGGGCGTCACACCATCGTGAGCGCGCTCGGCAGCTTCCACGGCCGCACGCTCGCGACGCTCGCCGCCACGGGCCAACCGGCCAAGCACGAGCCGTTTGCGCCGATGCCCGAGGGTTTCCGACACGTCGCATGGGGCGACCTCGACGCGATGCGCCAGGCGGTCGATGGCTCGGTCGCTGCGGTGTTGATCGAACCGATCCTTGGCGAGGGTGGCATCCACCCGGCAACGACGGAGTACCTGGCGGGCATCCGTCGGATCTGCGACGAGACCGGCGCGCTGATGATGGTCGACGAGATCCAGACCGGGTTCGCCCGCACGGGCCGTTGGTTCGGTTTCGAGCACGCCGGCGTGAGCCCCGACGTGGTGACGCTCGCGAAGGCGATGGGCAACGGCATGCCGGTTGGCGCCTGCTGGGCCCGCGCCGACGTTGCAGCGGTCTTCCAGCCCGGCGACCACGGGAGCACCTACTCGGGTACGGCCATCGCCACCGCGGCGGTCAATGCGGTGATCGACGAGATGCAGCGCATCGACGCACCTGCTGTCGCTCGCCGGCAGGGCCAACGGATCGTCGATGCACTGCGGGTCGTTCCTGGCGTCGTCGATGTCAGGGGGCGCGGCCTCATGCTCGGCGTCGAGCTGGCGGAGGGGATCGATGCCAAGGCGGTGTACAGCGATCTGCTCGAGCGAGGACTGATCGTCAACGCCGTCACGGCGACCACGCTGCGACTCGTGCCACCGATCACGGTCACCGACGCCGAGATCGACGAAGCGGTCGCGTTGATCGCTGCCTCACTCGCTGCGAATGGAGCCACCTCGTGACCCGTCACCTGCTCGACGTCACCGATTTCACCGCGCACGAGGTTCGCGAGATCCTCGCCCTTGCGCAGCAGCCGGTTGACACGCTCGACCGGCCGTTGGCAGGTCAGGGAGCGGCGCTGATCTTCGAGAAGCCCTCGAACCGAACTCGACACTCGATGGAAATCGCGGTGACGCAGCTCGGTGGCCATCCCGTGTACACCCGAGGCGAGGAGGTCGGATTCGATACCCGTGAACCCGTGGAGGACATCGCACGGATCATGGAGGGCTACCACGCCCTCATCGCCGCCCGCGTCTTCGATCACCTCACCGTCACCCGGATGGCGGCGGTCGTCGACGTGCCGGTCGTCAACATGCTGTCGGATCACTCACACCCACTGCAGGCCTTCGCCGATGCGCTCACGATGCAACAGTGCCTCGGCGAACTGGCGGGCAAAATCGTTGCATACGTGGGCGACTTCAACAACGTTGCGCGTTCACTCGGAGAGATTTCCGCATTGCTCGGAATGCACCTCCGGTTCGCGTGTCCGCACGGTTTCGACGCACCACTCGTCGAACTGGAGCGCTTCAGTCTGCTCGGGGCAGCGTCGGTCGAGCAGTCGACCCGCCCGGCCGAGGCAATCGAGGGTGCCCATGCGGTGCACACCGATACGTGGGTGTCGATGGGCCAGGAATCCGAGAAGCAGCAACGCATCCAACAGTTCGAGGGCTACATGATCGACACCGACATGATGGCCTTGGCCGACGCTCAGGCGGTGTTCATGCACTGCCTGCCCGCGTATCGCGGCATCGAGGTGGCAGCCGACGTCATCGACGGCCCCCAGTCGGTCGTCTTCCAGCAGGGCCACAACCGCCTGCATGCAGCTCGGGGCGCCATGGCGTTCCTGTTCGGGGTGCGGGCCCACCCAACGCCACAGGATCCGGAGTGAAGGGACCCCGATGAGCAAAGTGCAACGACAGGCAACGATCAGCCGACTGATCGGCGACCACGAGGTCACGAACCAACCGCAGCTGATCGAGTTGCTGGCCGAGCACGGCATCGACGCCACCCAGGCCACGGTGTCGCGTGACCTCGACGACATCGGAGCGATCAAGGTGCGTATCCCGAGTGGCAACACCGTCTATGCGATCCCCGAGTTCGCGCCTGATCGGCTCGCGCCCGTCGACCAGCTGCGCCGGGTGATGGGCGAGTGGGTGGCCGACGTCGCCTG
>DASQFE010000118.1:0-5618 GCA_035633295.1 Ilumatobacteraceae bacterium
CAACGGGAGAGCTACCCGATCTACCAGGTGGTTTGCGCCATCGCCGTCTGAGCTCCCGGATTCCCCCCAGCTCCACCATCAGGTTTCCGGTCGTGCGCTCGCTTGCGCCAAAGTTCGAACCGCACGCCCCTGACCAGGGGTTTCGTCCGCTGAGATGCGTCGACGTTCGCAACCGTTGCTGGAGTGTTGCTCCGCTGGTTGCTCCGCACAGTGGCACGGTTGGTCCGCACGTTGCTCCGCAAATCAGTCGATGCGGAGCGTCCGAGCCGAAGAGCGAGGTCATGCCGAGACAGCCACGAGGCAAGCAAACAACCACTGCCGATGGCGGCGTCGAGGTGGTGGGCGATTCTCGACAACGACTGCAGTGATCACCAACCGGGCTTTGGACACCCACCCACATCAGCGGACAGTCCGGGATGTCGTGAGACATCAGTCCGGGGATGTCCTCGAAATCAGACACCGTCATCCGCTCCATCCGCTCACGGGACGCCGCGAAGGACCGGTTGTCCTGAGGGCGTCAGTTCATCCTGAGCGCGGGGCTCCCCGCGACGACCAGCGACACCCCGGCGAACACCATCCCGACCACTCGGGCAGAGTCGCGAATGGCGACCGGGCCGTCCGGTGCGAGAACGCTGCCGACCAGGCGACTCGATCTCGTCAGTGAAACTCCGGAGGCAGGGCCGGTGCTGGTGAACAGCACCCGGCTGGGCAACACGTCACCGTTGAGTGCCACGCTGGCGCTGCCCGACAGGTCGATCCGACCGGTTCTGATCACGAACTCGTCCGTCGGGCCGCCCCGGATCACGAGACGGGCGGATCCCGACAGCTGAATTCGGTCTGCCTTGATCACGTTGAGTCCGCCGGTGCCGACGATCGTGGTCGTCCGGGTGATTGCACCGAAGGTCTGCGTCGGTTGCATCGCCGAAGCAGCCGCGGCCGCCGCCCTGAGGTCGGCGATCGCTGTGCCAAGATCTCGCCTCACCACCCCGCCAACCACTTGGGCCCCGTTCGGGAGGCGTCCCCCGGTCGAGCTGGGGTCCGCGAAAAGTGTCCCGCCGATGTACGGACTCCCCGCGAACGACTGAGCGGCACCCGGACCAACGGCAACGTTGCCCTCGATCCTGGGGGTACCCGTGACCGTGACCGCTCCTGCGCTCACAACTCCGTACGGCAGACCGCCTCCCAGATCGACCGCTGGGTTCAACGTCACCAGGTAGGGCAGCATCATCTCGTTGTCCTCGTGTTCAACGATGTGGCAGTGCCACACGTATCGACCTGGAATGTCGAACGTGGCTGCGATGCGAGTGACCTCTCCCGGATATGCGATGACGACATCCTTTGGCCCGGTCTCCCATGGCTCGGGAGGTCGTTCGGTTCCAGGGAGGAGCGTGGCAGGAGGAATGGTCTCGCCGTTCTCATCAGTGAACAGGGACTGCCGATTGAGCACTCGGAACTCCACGAGATGGACGTGGATCGGATGCGCGTCGGCCGTGAAGTTGTAGATCTCCCAGACCTCCGTGGCGCCGACATCGAGCACCTGGGTCGCCGGTTCCATCCACATCTGGGTGAGCGGCCAGCCGGCGGCGTCCACCGTGCCGAGAAGTGCTGCTGCCGGCCCGCCGAGCTCGTCGTTCATGACCTCGTTGAGTGCGAGGCGGCGGACACGAGTGGTCGCCGGAAGCGGTCTGATCGCGGGCAGTATGAGCTGCGCCGGAGGTGTACTGGTGTCAGGTCCCGTCGCCGGAACCACGTTGAACTTCATCACGTGTCGGGTCGTGTCGGCGTCGGCAATGTCGAAATCGCCTCCAGGTTCGCCACCTCCGAAGGGCTCGTCCGGACCCTCATTCACGAGGTACAGCTCGGTTCCGACGGGCAGTGCTGAGAAGTCGACGATGACGTCGGCGCGTTCGGCCGGGGCCATCAGGAGGCCTCCGAGCTGGACGGGCGCAGGGAGGAACCCCTGCTCGGCCCCGATCTGCCAGATGGGCAATGCCGGCGTTGCCGGTCCGGCGGGATTCGACGCCGATGGCGCGGTGTCGGTGATCTTGAGGATCAGGAACCGCGAGTTGCAACCGTTCAACAGCCGGAATCGGTAGCGGCGTGCTTGGACGGCGAGCGTCGGCCAGGCACGGCCGTTGACGACCATCACGTTGCCGAAGAACTCCGGGTTCCAGATCGGTGGAACATCGCTGTCCGGGACGTACGGCCCGGCGATGCCGTCGAAGAACTCGCGGGTGTCGGGGTAGAACAGCGATCCGTCAGTGTTGAACGCTCGGTCCTGCACGGCGATCGGGATCTCGAACACGTCGGTGGCGAACGGGCTCGACGTCTCGCTTGGTGCCGGACCCGGGAGCACTCCAGCGGGCAGGTCACGGTTTCCCTTGCGGACGATCCAGAACCCGGCCGGACCCGCGTACACATTGAGGCGAGTCATCCCCAGGGTGTGGTCGTGGTACCAGAGCGTGGTTGCATCCTGTGTGTTCGGGTACTGGAACACCGCGGTGCCATTGCTCGTGGTTGCCGGATCGAACGTGTCGTACCGGGTGCCGCGTGTCGCGAACCCGGGCGGGATGTTCGCTGCCGCCGGTAGCCACCATGCCTCCGGGTAGCCATCGCTTTCTGGACCGACATGGGCGCCGTGCACGTGGGGCACCATGGGAACCGGGCCGGTGTACGGCCCGGGTGTTGCTGTGTACTCGGGGTGCGTGTCGCGACCCGCTAGCCCACCGCCCGGATTGGCCCAGTGCAGGGTGGGGTCGACCGGGAGCAGATGCGGCAGGAACGACCCACCGTCGTTGACGAGCCGATTGACCCACTTCACGCGAACCGGCCGATTCGCACGGGCTTCCACGGTGAAGGCCGGATAGTTGTACGTGCCCGGCGATGTCTCCGAGCCATAGCTCCACACGGTCGTCTTGAGACCCATCGCGGTGGGCAGGATGAACTGCTCGAACTGTCTGACCCCGATCTCGTAGTAGTCGACCGCTCCGCCGACCACCGACGTCCGCGGCATCGCCGGCGGAATCACCAACGGGTCCAGGTACTTCGGAATGTCCGCTGGGTTCAGCGTTCCACCCGGCAACGGGATCGCCATGACGCGTTGCACGCCCCCGATGTTCACGGTCAGAAACAGCCCAGCTCCTGCTCCGGCACCGATCTTCAGAAAGTTACGCCGAGTGATTGTCATGCTCTGCCCCTTCACGAGATTCCGACAAGCACTCAATCTCACTTCGGGATTCTCAACAGCGGATCAACGGCACAACAACCCGTCGCCAATTCCTGACCGACCAAGAGTGGCAAGGTGGTCATCCTGAGTGAGAACCACTTCGACGAACGCAGTCGCCCGAGACGAGCCACGCTTCCAAGCGCGCTCCTGACACCTTGGGCAGCAAGTCCCGGCCGGAACGACCTTCGCCACCATGCTCACCGGCTCCGGGCCGAGGGCCTCGTGGTGCGCAGCCCAGCCGGGCCAAAGCCATCCGGGCGATTCTCGACGCAACCACATCAAGCAATCGGACTACACGGATCGGTACCCGCCTGGATCGGTCTGCCGACGGTCTCACTGATCGCTATCGGAACGGGCCAGGGTCACCCACCGCTGACCGGCCATGGCCAGGCACTCCACAGTCTGGCCCGTCGCAATCTGCACCGTGTTGCAACAGGTCGGTCGGTTTCAAGTGCGGGTGCGTCCTGCGATCGTGCCGGCACGGTGCTCCAAACATCCCCAACTCCTGTTTGTCGCGCTTGGTGCTACGGATCGCCCTTACCTGGTCATGAGCACTCCACCGGACCCAGGCACCGTGAAGGCGCACATCGACGCGACCCGTCCCTTGCTCGTCACCGTGGCAATGGCCGCCGAAATTCTCTCGATGAGTCGATCGTCGATCTACCAACTGATCTGGAACGACGAACTCATCCCGATCCGGATAGGCCGCAGCGTCCGATTTCCACTCTCCCAACTCGAGCAGTTCGTCGCCGACCGGATCGATGGGAGCCGACTTGACAACTCGCTGCGCCATCACTTCGACCCACGGCTCCGGCACGAGGCGTAGACTCTGCCCATGGCTGAGATCGAGGTGCGCCACATCGACGTCGACGAACTGCGCCACGACATGCAGCCACCAACCGCCGACGACGTTCCGATGACGTCGGACTGGAAACCGCTCGACACCAGGGCCAAACTCATCGAGTACCTCGCCAGGATCAACGAGGATCGCGAACAGGCTCGTGTCCCCTGAGGCCGAACGTTCGATCCTGAACGCATCATCAGAACTCTGGAGCGGCACCACGTCGACTACGTGCTGGTCGGTGGATTCGGTTCGCAACTCCATGGCGCCCATCGACAGACGTTCGACATCGACCTCGTCCCATCGACCGCCGCCAGCAACGAGCAGCGCCTCGCCGACGCCTTGAAAGAACTTGACGCCCGACTACGCGTCGCCGGCATGACCGACGACGAAGCGCGACAGCTGTCCGTCGTGATCGATGCGGCAACGATTCGGGCATTCGGCAGCACGACCTGGATGACCGACGCCGGACCACTCGACGTACTCACCGAGCTCCCCGTCGCCGGCGGACGACGAACCTTCGCCGATCTCGAGCAACGCACCACCGACGTCGAGTTCTCCGGCGTCATCGTTCGGATCGCATCTCTCGACGGCATCATCGACAGCAAGTCGCACGCCGACCGCCCCAAGGACCGCGATGCTCTTCCCGAGCTTCGCAAACTCCGCGCCGATCGACCTGACTGACTTGCGTCGTTGCGTTGCTCCGCAGGTTGCTCCGCACGACCGATGAGAGATCTCGGCCGCACCGCTCTAGCAGGATGTATTCCCCGTCGAACCCAACCACGTTGGATTCCCCCCAGGCTCCACGAGAGATGCCATCTACCAGGGAAAGTATGGTCAATGGAAAGAAGGATCATTCCCCCGTCCAACACCCCGGCTCACCAGGGCAAACGCCGCGAGGCGGTGGCATCGATCAGGTGCTACACAGCGCCTCGATCATCGCCGCGGAACGAATGGTCGACGGCGGAACCATCATCAATATCTCCTCCCCCGCCGGCGACCGCGGGGTCCCCGGCAGCGGCCACTACGCCACAGCAAAGGCCGGTGTCAACTCGCTGACGAAGACCCTGTCACTTGAACTTGCACCGTCGGTGCGGGTCAACGGGATCTCATCCGGATACGTCCCGACCGAGGTGATGATGATCGCCCTCGACGCCGACGAGGCGCAGCTCGAGCAGATGGCCACGAAGCGCATCCCGCTCCGACGCTCATCGTGGCAGCGGGACTCCGAGCATCGTCGATCAAGTGATCAGGGGTAGCACCATCACCGACGCCGACACTCATGACCGCAGTCAACCTGCCGGAAGTGAGGAGGTGCACGTAGCGCCTACGGTGCACGTCGTCTAACTTGCAGGCGAGCCATGGTGAGCGATCCTGCAGTCCTTCGCAACGACTGGCGCGACGTTCCGCACCCCAAACGGCTGCCCAACGCCGACCCGCAGCGCGCGGAGATTCTCAAGCGGCACGGCACCGCACTCGAGAACGGCTTCCCGGTGTACACCGACCCCACGAGCGCGCTGAGCGTGTTCACGTCCGACTTCCTCGCCCGCC
>DASQFE010000119.1:0-2160 GCA_035633295.1 Ilumatobacteraceae bacterium
ACGGATCTACCGCATTGTATGAATGCCACGGACCACGTGGAAGGATCTTGACGCGGAGGCGATGTCGGCGCCGCGGAACGAGACCCCGGGTACCACAGGAGTGTTGACGATGGGAAACAAGCATCGATCGAGGGGGACCAGAGGAGCGCAACGACCGACCGCCCTACTGAGAACCGTGCCATGACCACGATTGATCAGCCCACCGATCGGGGCGCGTCGACCGGCTGGCAGCGCTCCGTCCCCGGAATCGGCGCGCTCCGCAACTATGAGCGATCGTGGCTGCGATTCGACCTGATTGCAGGCGTGGTTCTGGCCGCGATCCTCGTACCGCAGGGAATGGCCTACGCCGAGCTCGCCGGGCTCCCTGCGGTCACCGGGCTCTACACCACGATCGCGTGCCTGGTCGGCTACGCCGTGATGGGTCCGTCGAGAATCCTCCTACTCGGCCCCGACTCGTCGGTCTCGCCGCTCATCTTCGCGGCCATCGTTCCACTCGTGGTGGTCGCCGACGATCCGGCCACCGCGATCGCGCTCGCCGGCATGATGGCGATCATCGTCGGGCTGATCCTGATCGGCCTCGGCATCGGCAAGCTCGGGTTCGTCGCCGATCTGCTCTCCAAAGAGGTTCAGGTCGGCTACATGAACGGTCTGGCGATCACGATCGTGGTCGGCCAGCTCCCGAAACTCTGCGGCTTCTCGACCGATGCCGACGGCTTCATCGACGAGCTGCAGGCCTTCGTCGACGGCTTCTCCGACAGGAACCCGACGGCACTGTGGCTCGGGCTCGGCACCCTCGCCGTGCTGTTGCTCCTTCCTCGCCTCACTCGGACCCTCCCGGCGGTGCTCGTCGCGGTGGTCGGCGCCACGGTGGTCACCGGCCTGTTCGACCTCGACATCGCGACCGTCGGCACGCTGCCCGAAGGCCTGCCCCGGCCGGCGCTCCCCTGGACAAGCATCAGCGATGTCGCACCGATGCTGGCCGCCGCCGTCGGGATCACGCTCGTCTCGCTGACCGACACCATTGCAACATCCACCGCCTTCGCGGCGCGTCGAGGCGAAGAGGTCAAGCCCGACCAGGAGATGATCGGCATCGGATCGGCCAACATCGCAGCCGGGCTCTTCAGTGGGTTCGCCGTGTCGACGAGCAGCTCGCGCACGGCGGTCGCCGATCAGACCGGGGCCAAGAGCCAGCTCACCGGTCTCGTCGGTGCGCTGATGGTCGCCCTCCTGCTGCTGTTCTTCAATGGCCTGCTCAAGAGCCTGCCGCAGACTGCGCTCGCCGCGGTGGTGATCGCTGCCGCGTTCTCGCTGGTCGACCTTGCGACGCTGCGCCGCTACTTCGCAATACGCAAAAGCTCGTTCGTCCTCTCGCTCGCTGCCACCGGCGGTGTCGTGTTCTTCGGCGTGCTGCAGGGCATCCTCATCGCGGTTGTCCTGTCGATCCTGCTGTTCTTCAAACGCAGCTGGTGGCCCCACGGCGAGGTGCTCGGTCGAATCGAGGGTGCGGGGTGGCACAGCGCCCACGAAAGCGGCGCTGCCGAGGAACTCCCGGGCATCGTCGTGTACCGCTGGGAAGCGCCGCTCTTCTTCGCCAACTCCGGCATGTTCCGCCAACAGGTTCGCGAACTCGCACGGGAACGCAACCCACGATGGGTCATCCTGCAGTGCGAGGCCATCACCGACATCGACGTCACGGCGGCTGACGTGCTCCAGCAACTCGACGACGAACTGAACGCGCAGGGTATCCACCTCGCGTTCGTCGAGCTGCGCACCCGACTGAAAGACCTGGTCTACGGCTACGGGCTGTTCGCGACGCTCGACCGCGACCACTTCTACGATTCGATCGAGGCCGCCCTCGCAGAGATCCAGACCGAGACGGTCGCGACCCCCAACGAAGCCGACCCCAACCGAAATGTGCGCTGAGATGTGCACCCAGCGCACCCGGGAGCGCATTATTCGGGGTTGGAGGCGGGTTCTCACTGTCAGGTGGGCAGGAGGACGGGCGGGAGCCAGTCGTCAAGGCGTTCGGTGATGGCTGCGTCGCTCTTTCCCAGTAGGTGGCCGTCACCGGGCAGCATCACGACCTCACCATGCCCGGCAATCGCCGCTACGACGTGGCTCGCCTCAGCGGGCAGCAACTCGTCGCGGTCGCCGTGGAAC
>DASQFE010000120.1:0-4906 GCA_035633295.1 Ilumatobacteraceae bacterium
CCAACCATCGTGGAGGTCGCACCCCAGGTGCGCAGATCCTTCGCCGTCATGTCGATTCCGGTCGCCGAGCTCAGAAAGTCAGCCAGGTCGGTGCCGCTCGGCGTCCACCCTGTCGAGGTGACGAGGATCGGCGACGACGGACGCGGGCGGCGTCGTGCCGACAGCTCCGCAGCCAGGACCTGGTCGCAAACACTGAATCGCCGCCGCACGCCTCCCTTCGATCGAAAGTCGAAGGCGACCGTTCCGGCGTCGATCTGGACGTGGCGCTGCAGCAAGGTACAGGCGCCGTAGCTGTCGTTCTCGTCGGCGTACCGCTCGGTACCAACACGAATCAATGTGGTGTCGATGAGGTGCGTCACGAGCCCGATGACGCGGTCGCGTTCGTCGTCTGACCCGAGGGCGATCCGCGTCGCTGCACGAAGCCGCTGCAGTCGATCGGCGATCATCGACATCCGCGCGAACTTCGTCGCATCCGCGGCTCGGCGGAATTCGGGGTGGTACCGGTACTGCGTGCGCCCGGCGGCGTCGACGCCGTGGGCGAGTAGGTGGGCATCGCGATCCGGTGAGATCCACACGTCACCCCACGCCGGTGGGATGGCGAGCGACTCGATCCAACCACGAGTTGACGCATCGATCCGTCCACCTCGCGGCCCCCCGTAGACGACGCCGCGTCCGTGCCGGCGGCGCGTGATGCCAGGGCGGTCGCCGGGAAGGTAGACAAGCCCGGCGTCAGCCGCGACCTCGGATGGGTCGACGACCGCCACGCGATCAACCTCCGGCCGCAAGTGTTGCGGTGGTCACATCATCGGCCGCGGCAGCGCCGTCAACCTGGACGCCCGACACGTCGTCAATCGTCAGGCGCCATTCGTCGATGACATTCAATGTCACTGCGAGAAACGGAACGGCGAACAGTGTCCCGACGAGACCGAAGAGGGCTCCGCCGGCCGCAATGCCGATCAGGATGACCAGCGGATGCAGTCGCAGCGCCCGGCCGTAGACCACAGGACCGAGCACGTCGTTGTCGAGTTGCTGGACGACGAGCGCGACACCGGCGACGATGAGTGCCGGGATGGTCCCGGCAGTTGCGAACGTGACGAGCGCCGCGACCACACCAGCGACAACTGCACCGACAATGGGGACGAACGCCGCGAGAAACGTGAGCAGCATGACCGGCGCGATCAGCTCGGCGCCGACGAACAACATTGCCAGCCCGATCGTGGCAGCCTCGATGGCACCCAGCACGGCTGCGCCGCGCAGGTACCCGCCGACCGCCGCCCACCCTCGTCGCATGGCGCGATCGGCGAGGTCACGTCGATCCGGTGGCAGCCGCCCGATCAGATTCGTGGCCCAACCGCTTGCGTCCTTCAGGACGAAGAACGTGATCATCATCGCGAGCAGGGATCCAGCTGCGATCTCCGCCGCGACGATTGCGCCGTTCGCCAGGCCGCCACCCGAACGCACGACGGATGACAACGAGTCCTCGACGTCGGACCGAAAGCCCTCGACGTCACTCCTGCTGACATCGAAGGGGCTGTCGTCCACGAGCCAATCGGTCATGTCGTCGACTCCCACCCTGATGGTCGGCCCGAGATCGTCGGCCTGGCCAGCGAGCGCGGAGCCAGCAAGTCCAAGCGCAACTCCGAGGGCCAACAGGAGAAACAAGAGGCTGAGGGCGGCGGCAATTCCGGGCGGCACATGTCGCTGTCGCAGCACCCGATTGATCGGCCAGAGCGCGCGGGTCGCAATTGCCGCAACGGCCAGCGGGACGACCACGATCAGCAGTTGCCCGGTGAGCCAGACCACAATGGCGATCGCTGCTGCGATCACGACCACGCGCCAGGAGTACGCGGCCAATCGTTCGAATCGCCGATTCATTCGCGCCACCGCAGCGTCATCGTCGTGTGGTACCCGCACCGTCGCGGCCCAAACCGACTCGAGCGTCTGGTCGCGAGAGACGCGGACTGCACCGTTTGAGTCTTGGTCAACTCGGGTAGTCCTCCGTCGGACCACGCCACGTCGCACAACGACCGCGGCACCACGGAAGGATCGATATGACCAAAGAATCAACGCAGCCGTTCAACATCAACGACAACACCGGACAGCCGTCGCACCGACCAAAGCACGACAAGGCAAGAGACGACGTTGACAAGCGACTCCACGACGAAGACGCTGAGCCCATCACGCCTGCGGACACCGAGGGCGACGCCGAGAACTGATCCGCCCCTCCGACCTTCGGGGGACTGTCTCGTGCGGGACTAGAGCCAGCCGCGCCGCCGGAAGAGGACGAAGAGACCGCCTGACATTCCGAACACGAGGGCGACCGATGCCCACACACCCCACTGTTCTCCGGACCCTGGGTATGGCAGGTTCTGGCCGTACCAGCCGGTGATCAGTGTTGGTACGGCGATGATCGCGGCCCAGCTGGTCACCTGTTTCATGATCTGGTTCTGCCGATAGTCGCGAAGGCTGATGTTGGTTTCCACGATGGTCGACACGAGATCGCGCAATGAATCGGTCGATTCGCCGACTCGCAACATGTGGTCGTACACGTCTTGGTAGTACGGGTAGATCGCTTCTGAGAGTGTCGAGTGTTCGCGGCGCATCAGACCGCTGATCACTTCACGCATCGGCACGACCAGGCGGTGGAACCTGACGAGCGCTCGGCGCATCTGGAACCAGTCGCGCTGCGCATCAGGCGACAGTGGCTTGTCCGCGAAGAGCCCTTCGCTGACTTCGTCGTAGTAGTCATCGAACCCTTGGACCGTTTCGAAGTAGCCCTCGATGACCACGTCCAACAGCCCGTACAGCAGGAAGCTCACGCCGTGTTCGAGCAGGTCGGGGGATTCGTCCCAGCGTCGAAGCACAGAGGTCATCGAGAATCCCTCGTCCTTGCGAACAGTGATCAGATAACGCTCGTTGATGAACGCGTCGATCTCGGTCTCCACCAAGCTGGCGGGCTGGCGCTGAACTTGGACCGCGTGGCAGGACAGAAACGAATGGGTCGCGTACTTGTCGAGTTTGGATCGTTGGTGAGGTCCGAGCGCGTCCTCGACCGCGAGCTCGTGCAGGCCGAGCTCGACGGCAAGTTCGTCGAGCAGCTCCTTGGAGGGGTTGCAGAAGTCGACCCAAACGATCGTGTCAGCCTCGTCCAGATAGTTCGAGACCTCTGCGAGCGGGAAGTTCTCACCATCGAGCACGCCTTTGCGCCACACCCTCGTGGTGCATGACCCGTTCAATTCGCCATCGTCTCGGACCACATCATGCGCACGCTACAACGGATCTGACGTGCCAGAACGGCCGCGTCCCGCAGCTCGGATTAGATTTCGGCTGTGGCGGGGCCTGACGACGAGGAGGCAACCGGCGAGGAGCAGGTTGCGAACTCGCCGCGAGAACGCAAGCTGGAGCTGGCCGTGACGGCGCTCCTCGCCTTCAGCGCGCTGATGTCTGCGTTGTGCGCCTATCAGGCCAGCCGATTCGGCGGCGATCAGAGTTTCAGTTTTGCAGCGGCGCAGTCGTTCCAGGTCGAGTCGGCCCGGGCTGACAACCGCGCCGGCCAGCAGACGCAGATCGACATCGGGACGTTCCAGTCATGGGTGAACGCTGTTGCCGAGGGGAACGATCCCCTGGCGGACTTCTACCGTGTTCGGTTCCGGCCCGAGTTCACGCCGGCCTTCGATGCTTGGTTGGCGACGAAACCACTCGAGTCGGCGGATGCGCCGAAGACCCCGTTCGAGTTGCCCGAGTATCGACTCGAGCAAGCGGATCGTGCCGCGGCGATGACCGAGCGGGCCGCTCAGTTGCTGGAACAGGGCAACCGAGAGGGTCAGACCAGCGACAACTACGTGCTCACGGTCGTGCTCTTCGCAGCGGCGCTCTTCATGCTCGGGATCCAGAGCCGGATCGGCATCTTCGAACTCCGCGCCGCCCTCGTCGGTGTGGCCGCGTTCATCGTGCTGGGCACGACGCTGTGGGTCTTCACGCTCCCCAGTACGTGGCCGTGGTGAGGTCGCCCTCCTGATCCGGATACCCGACTGCAGTTCCGCGAGAAGCAGAACGACTCGCACGACAGCGGGTCCGATACTCGCGCAGCGGTCGGGTCGAGGCGGGGTGCTGAGTTGAGGCACCACACCGTTCGATCGGTGGTTTCAAGGTACCGTTCGACAGGTGGTTCCAGGTCCGCTCCGAACTCGATGGCCTGGCGTGTTTGGCCCCCGTTACGGCGGGGAACCCATTGGAATGCAAACCGGTCGATCGACAGTGTCCACTCGAGATGGGGCGTTGCGTCCCCGTCGAGCACGCAACGACATCGGCCAGTACGACGACCTCGTCGAGGAGTGGTGGAGACCCGAGGGAGACTTCGCAGCATTGCACTGGCTGGCTGCCTCACGTCGATCACTCATCCCCGCGCCGGCCGGGCCTTCTGAGATACTGGTGGACGTTGGGTGCGGCGGGGGCCTGATGGCCGAACCGGGGTCGGCGTATCTGCACGTCGGCGTCGACCTGGTGGCCTCCGCGCTGGATCATGCAAACGTCCACGGGGTGACGGCCCTGCGGGCCGACGCGTCGGCTCTACCGATCGCATCGGAGACTGCGTCGGTGGTGATCGCCGGCGAGATCCTCGAACATGTCACGTCGCTCGACGAGGTCGTCGAAGAGGTCTGTCGGGTCCTGCGGCCGGGCGGGATCGTGGTGATCGACACGATCAACGACACGAGGCTGGCGAAGCTCTTGTTGGTCACGATCGCTGAGCGACTTCCCGGTGGGCCGCCTCGGGGGATTCATGACCCCTGTCTCTTCGTCAATCCGAAACGACTGCAGCGCCTTTTCGCCGGTCATGGTGTCACGTTGGATGTCTGGGGACTGCGACCGTCTGCCATCGACTATGCGAGGTTTCTGACCGACCGAC
>DASQFE010000121.1:0-8066 GCA_035633295.1 Ilumatobacteraceae bacterium
AGGAGCGCCACACCGATCGCGATGATCTTGATCGACGCCAGGTAGTCGAGTGACGCGGTCGTGGTGGCGGCGAAGGAATCGCGGATGTAGAACAGCCAGTACCCGAGCCCGCGGACCACTTCGGTCGACGTCGATGTGAACGACACCGAGTCGAGCGACTCGGAGTACGCCAGCACGTCGGATCCGTAGCGCCCCTGGATGATCAGCATGACGATCCACCACAGCGACACGAGCGTCGACAGCAGGGCCACCTTGGCCGATGTTGTGAGCGCGCGCATCCACGTGATGTCGCGCCTCCACGCCACATGGATCAGCCAGAGCGCCGGGGCCGGAATGATCATCGCCAGCGCGGTGGCGTTCACGGAGCCGACGGTCAGCACGATCAGCGCGATGAGCGCTGGATATCTCCAACGGCCCCGGGTGGCCGCCAACGCGGTACACCCGACAATCCACCCCAACCCGGCCCAGGGGAGCAGGAGGACGGAGGTTCGCGAGATGTACGGCAGTACATAGGGCGACAGCTGGTACACCAGCGCTGCGACCAGGGCGGCGAGGGGAGCGAGGCCGATCACCCGGGACATCCACCGCACGCCGAGGCCCGCTGCGATGAGCAGTGTGCCGATCCAGAGGCGATGGGCGATCCAGTCGGGCACGCCGAGGAGATCGAACAACCAGAACCACGGACCGGCCGGCCAGAGGTAGGAGATGTGCTGATGGGGAACCCAGCCGGCGAACTGGCGGGGATCCATCGTGGTGGTCGCGTCCGAGAGGAAGCGTCCGGGGTCGAGGTAGATGTAGAGCTTGGAGTCCGCCGGCATGCGCCCCGGGGCTGCGCTCAGCGCCGGGACGTAGGCCAGAAGGCCGAGCACGATGACCGACACCCACGTGGAGTTTCGCCTGATCCACGACATGGCGATGTGGCTCACCGAGCTCGCGGCAGCAGGCCCGACATACGCTTGACCGCCTGGAGAGCGCCCTGCTTCGCGGTGCGGCGATGATGCGATGCCCCGGCGTCATCGCCCTGCTCCCGGTGCTCGACGAACCAGTCGTAACTCTGGGCGAACATCTCGTCGGTCGACCACATCGGCGTCCAGCCGAGCTGCTCGCGAAGGTGGTCGAGATCGAACCACATCGACTTCGAGTACATCAACCAGTGGTACGGGGCAAACGGCGTGATTCCGAGCGTTGCGCTGAGCTGCATTGCGAGGCCCGCCGGGCCGGCGGGAACAGAGCGAACCGTGGCACCGGTGCCGGCGTGGAGACACAGCGCCTCGAGAGTCTCTCGCATGGTGCCGAATCGGTCGGTGCCGACGTTGAACAATCCTGGACCGACGTGTTGGGCGGCGAGGATGCACACATCGGCGAGGTCGTCGGAATGCACGAACTGGTAACGGTTGGTGCCGTCGCCGAGCACGATCGGATCTCGCCCGTCGGCGATCCAGTCGAAGAGGATGCCGAAGATCCCGAGGCGGCCGTGGCCGAGGATGGTGCGTGGTCGCACGATGGAGACGTCGAGCCCCTGGCGGGCAGCGTCGAGGCAGGCCCACTCGGCGGCGAGCTTGGCGAGTCCGTAGGCCTCCATCGGTGCCGGTACGGTCGACGGCAGCACGGGGTTCGTGTCGGGTACACCGAACACCGCACTCGACGAGGTGTGGATCACCTTGCCGACACCCGCATCGATGCTCGCCTCGAGGAGCAGCCGGGTTCCGTCGACGTTGACCGTGCGCAGCAGATGCAGATCACGCGCCAGTGGTACCTGCGCCACGTTGTTCATGACGATGTCGACACCCTCGACCGCCTCGCGGACCGCGGCGCGATCGCGGATGTCGCCGGCCATGAACTCCACGCCGGCGGGCCGATCGGTTGCATCGTTGAGGTCGAACACCCTGACCTGGTGCCCGGCGGCCCTCAGGCGATCGACGAGCAACGAACCGAAGTAGCCGCTCCCACCGGTGACGAGAACGAGGCTCACAGCTCGATGCCCTGGTCGAGACACCAACGGATGCTGCGGCGCATGCCGTCGTACAGCTCGACCTCGGGCTCGTAGCCGAGGTCGCGGCGCGCCGCCGAGATGTCGACGGCGATGGTCTTGTTCATCTCGCCGAGTACGTGCAGTTGCTGGTTGTAGCGACCGGAGTTCTGCAGGGCCCGGTCGATGCGTTCGGCCACGGTTCCGGCAATGTCGGGAAGCCGAAGACGATTGGGCTTCACCTCGAAGCCCTCGTCACGCATGGCCCGACCAACGGTGTCGACGATCTCACGCACGGTGTAGGGCCGGGCGTCGGCGATCCACCAGCCGAGTCCGGGTTCGGTCGGGGTGAGTTCGGCACGCACGATGCCCTGTACCAGGTTGTCGATGAACACCATCGAGCGCCGTTGGCCCCCGTCGCCGAGCACGGGGAATCGGCCGGTGCGCACGAGCGTGAAGAACGTCGTCTGGCGTGCGGGTTGATGCGGCCCGTAGAACCACGGGGGCCGCACCATGACCACATCGAGGCCACGCTCGGCGGCGTCGAGGATGCGCAGCTCGCCCTCCATCTTCGAGTTGCCGTAGCCAAGGTACGGCTGATACGGCTCGTCGTTGCGGAAGGTATCGGACCGGGAGGGGTTCGTACCGAACGGGCTGTTCGACGACACGTGCACCATGCGTCGAACGCCGGCAGCCTGCGCGGCGCGTGCGATGTTCTCGGTGCCTCGATGATTCACCGCGTCGAACTGCGACATCGCGCTCGGATGAATGACGCCGGCGGTGTGGATCACGTCGACGACTCCGCTCAGGCCGTCGAAGAGCCGCTCCACGTCGGCGCGATTCGTGACGTCACCGACAACGACGTCGACGCGGTCCGACGATGTGACCGATGGCGCGACCGATGCCGCGGCGGACGAACCGGCCGGATCGTGAACGAACAGACGAAGGCGACCGGGTCGTGCCCACTGTCCGGCGTCGAGCGCCGCGACGAGCCCGGTACCCAGCCAGCCTCCGGCGCCGGTGATCACAGTGATGTCGGGGGGATCCAACGCCATCGATGGTGCGGTCATCCTGCCCTCTCGTCGACGAAGCGACGCGCATTGCGAATGGCGATGGCCATCACCGATGCCTGCGGATTGACGCCCGGTGCATCGGGAAGCAACGAGGCGTCGTTGACGTAGACGTTCCTCGAGCCGTGCACCCGTCCGAAGCTGTCGGTGGCGCATCGGCGGACGTCTTCCCCCATGGGTGCCGTTGAACACAGATGCACGGTCATGACGCTCGCATTGTTGGCGGAGAATGCCGATGTCATGGCCGCGAGGTCGCGCCGCGAGCGCACGACAGGCGCGCCCCGGAACGACGGATACACCTCGAGCGCGTCGGCCTCGAGCATCACCAGGGCGAGGCGGGCCAGGCCGCGGCCCAACAACTCGCGGTCACGCCGTGTGAGGCGATAGGTGACGATCGGATCACGGAGGCCGGGCACTGCTTGTACCCAACCACGCCCCTGGCTGGTGATGGCGGCGTAGTAGATGACCAGTTCCGGCCATGCGGTGACCGCGTGGCCGAAGTCGCGCCAGTTGTCGGTGAGGGCGAGGGCGACGAGACCGGGATGACTCGCCGACCCGCCGAATGAGATCTCCGGAGCGAACTCCTTGACCTGAATGACCGCGACGTCGCTCGGAGTGTTGACTTCGGTGTCGAAGCGGGCGGCGAGTTTCACCGTGGGGTGAACCGCGAGCGTCCGGCCGATCCGATGGCGCAGCCCCGATCGTTGCAGCATCGCCGGCGTCTGGATGGCACCGCCGCACACGATGACATCGCGGAAACTGATGGTGACAGGCCACTCTTCGTCGATCGTCGAGGTCAGCTCGGCTCGCAGCGCCGTGGAGTCGTGCATCACGAGGTGGTCGAGACGGTGCTCGGTCAAGAGACGCGCGCCGGCAGCAATGGCCCGCGGCAGGTAGGTCTCGGTCATGCTCTGGCGACGGCCATCGGCCGCGCGTCCGCTCTCGGGGTAGGTCATCCAGCGGGGGATCTCGTCGTATTGCCAGCCGAGTGCCTCGGCGCCGCGACTCAAGATGTTGCTCGCCGACGTCTGTTCGCCGGGAACGGATTGGACGCTCAGTGCTTCCTCGACCTCGTCGCAGATGGATTCGAGGTCGTCGGTGGCGAAGTCGACGATGTCGTAGTCGGCTCTCCACCGATCGAGGGCGTAGCCAGGCGGGCGGCGGTACAACCCGCTGTTGACCTCGGTGCCGCCACCGGCGCAACGGCCTTCGGTGTAGGCAACCGACGGCAGCCCGAGGGCAACCGTGACCCCGCCGGACCGATACTGCCGATCCATCTGCTCCAACGAGAAAGGTGTCACCGAGCCCTGCGGAATCCAGCTGCCCTCCTCGACGATCAACACGTCGTGGCCGGCCTCGGCGAGCGTCGCGGCCGTCGTTGCTCCGCCGGCACCTGATCCGATGATGAGCACGTCGCAGTCGTGGTGGCGGTCGGGTCTCATGGCGCGCTTCCGTCGACTGCGGTCGAGGGCCACGTCTCCCAGACGTACGTGTAACCGAGCGACCGGACGAGTCGCGGGTACTCCGACAGGAGTGGAAGTGGAACCCTCACGGCGACATCGAGTGCCCGCGACGCTCCCACGAGCCGGCCGAGGAGATCAACGAGTTGGCTGATGACGACGACACCGAAGCGGGTGAACGACGCAAGGCCGTCGACGCGTTCCTGGATGAAGGCGACGGTGTCGGCGCGGCGGTGCGCTTCGAGTTGCGGCAGGTCACGGGTGAGGAGCCGATCGGCGAACCGTCCCACGGGAGTCGTGAGTGGCGAGGGACGTGACATGAGCGGGTGAATCGTAGCAATCAGCGCGACCGCGTGGGTGTCTCTGGTGGGTGTCTCAGCGCGAGTCGTCGGTGCGGTACGCGCGCCCCCGGCGATGCAGGGTGACGAGGTCGTGGATGCCCCAGGCCGTCACGAGCCGGAATGCCTCGAGGACGACACGCCCATCCATCTTCGACTGACCTGCGACGCGGTCGCGGAATGCGATCGGGATCTCGACGACACCGAGCCCGGCGCGAACGGCCCGATAGGTCATCTCGACCTGGAAGCCGTAGCCACTGGCCTGCAGGTCGTCGAGGCCGATGGTCTGCAGTGCCTCGACGCGATAGACGCGATATCCCGCGGTGGCATCGTTGATGGCCAGGCCCAGCATCACTGCGACATACCTGTTGGCCCATCGTGACAGCCACGTTCGCCGCCGCGGCCACCCCGTCACCGTGCCGCCCGGTATGTACCGCGATCCGATCACCACGGGAATGCCCTGGTCGGCAACGGCGAGCATGATGGGCAGCGCGGCGGGGTCGTGTGACAGATCGGCGTCGATCTGTACGACCGCGTCGTAGTGCTCGTCGATGGCGAGTCTGAACGCCTCGCGATAGGCATCACCGAGCCCGCGCTTGTCGGGACGTTCGATCAGCCGCAGTCGGGCGGTCTCGGTGATGCGTTCGCGCACGAGCGCCCGGGTCGAGTCGGACGAGTCGTCGTCGACCACCAGGACGTCGGCGTCGGGAACGCGTTCGTCGAGTTGATCGAGGAGTTCACAGATGTTCGCCGCCTCGTTGTGGGTCGGCACGATGATCAGCGTGCGCACGGTCTGTGAACCCTACGGGATGGCGCCGAAGGCGGCGTAGAGCCCGGTCACCGCAACGAGTCCGGCACCGCACAGCACGAGCGTCAGATCCCAGCCGGCGCGATCCCAACTCGCCCGATGATGATCAGGGTCGTCGTCGGGGTCGGGCCACCACGCGGCCACGGCGATGAAGAGCGGGAACGCCGTGAACAAGAAGCGGGGGCGGGCAGTCACCGTCTCGGGGGCCAACATGAGTGCGATCACGACGGCGCTGTAGGCCACCAGCACCCAGGAGAGCCGGACCTTCCAGGCGCAGTACACCATGGCGATGAGCGCGCCGACCGAGAGGGCGGTGAGTGCGTCGGTCGGCGATCCGAGGGGATTGGTCAGGAAGTCGAACGAGTTGGTGATCGCCGTGGCGCCGAAACTCGTCCCCTCCGACCACGCTTCGCGTTGAACGCGGAACCATGCGCCACGCTCACCGGCGGTGCGGTCGACGTACCACTGGAAGCCGATGAAGCCGAGCGGAGCGAGGATCGGAGCGCTCAGCGACCACCAATCGCGGTTGCGACGGATGGCAATGAAGCTGGCCACCGCACATGCGGCGACCAGTGCGATTCCGTTCGGTCGTGCTCCTGTTGCGACCGCAGCGAAGACGCCGGCGAGTACCCATCGTTCGTCGATCAGGAACCACAGACATGCCGCAGCGAGCACGATCAACGTCGCCTCGGAGTACGCGAACGACAGCACGAAGCTGCCGGGGAACACGGCGAACAGCGTCATGGCCCGTGCGGCGACCGACACCGAGTACAGACGCCGGGCGAGCAGGCCGACGAGCACGACGGCGATGGCACCGAGCACGAAGTTGACGAAGAGTGCTGCAAAGGTGTCGCCACCCGGCAGCACCGCATCGACGACGCGCACCGTCCACGGATAGACGGGGAAGAACGCGGCGCGGGCCTCGAGCTGCTCGTAGGTGATGTCGGCCGGGATCGACTCGGGGTACCCGCGTCGTATGAGTTCCAGGTACCAGCGCCCGTCCCACGACGTGAGCACATTGGTGATCGTCTGGTACGCGGAGGGTTCCTCGATGCCGTCCTTGCGTGCGTCGACCGCCATCTGCGAGGCACGTACGCCGGCGGCTGCGATCACGCACATTCGAGACACCACGTAGGCAGCCATGCCCACGAACAGCGCCCGATGCCAGTTCGCCCGGTCGGAGGTGACATCGGCATCCGCCACGGGGGCGTCGTTCACCTGGGAGGGCACGGCGAGAAGGTAGCAGCAGTGTTGCGTATCGGGTTGGTCACTCGCCTGTGGGCGCGGCGGTGTCGTCTCGGTCGCTCCGTTCGTTGCGGCAGTATGAATCCGGCGGCATGACCGCGTACGCAGCACTGGCGTTTTGTACAGTCACGCGTCGTGCCGGTCCATCTGCCCAACACTGTCGACGCTGCCGTCGCGCATTTGGCTCACGACCCGGCGGCCACCGTGCTCGCCGGCGGAACTGATCTGATGGTCGAGGTGAACGACGGGCACCGCCGCCCCGGCGGCACCGTGGTGGTGGTGAACCGGATCACCGAACTGCGATCGTGGAGGCGTGATCCGTTGGCCGAATCGGTGACGATCGGTGCTGCGGTGAGCTACCGGGAGATCGAAACGGGCCCGCTCGGCACGATGTTCCCCGCGCTCGCGCAGGCTGCCCGGACCGTTGGATCGCCGCAGATCCGCAACGTCGCAACGCTCGGCGGCAATCTCGCAACATGCTCACCGGCAGGCGATGGACTGCCAGTGCTGGCTGCGCTCGATGCGACCGTCGAACTTGCGTCGGCGGCGGGTCGCCGGACGATGCCGGTGAGCGAGTTCATGGTCGGGGTCAAGCGAACAGCAGCGCTGCCCGGTGAGATGATCGTGTCGATCTCGCTGCCGTTGATCGCCGGTTGGCAGGGGTATGCCAAGGTCGGCGTGCGCAACGCCATGGTGATCGCTGTGGCCAGCGCGTGTGTGGTGCTCGACTCCTCCCGCCGGAGCGTCGCCGTGGCGCTCGGCTCGGTCGGGCCGACCGTGCTGCGCTGCCCCGAGGCGGAACAGCATCTCGCATCCTCGATCGACTTCGCGACGTTCGAGGTTGCACCGACCGATCTCGAGCGATTCGCCGAACTGGTCTCGACGGCGAGCCGCCCGATCACCGATCACCGCTCCAGTGCCGAGTACCGCCGCCACGCCGTTGGAGTGCTCGCCAAGCGATTGGTGCGACGAGCATCGAGCGGGGAAGCGGCGGCATGAGCCAGAACAGCGAGAACAGCCAGAACAGCCAGAACAGCCGGAACAGCCACGACAGCGATCACTATGTCCTCGATGTCAATGGCGCGCCGCGGGAGGTGACCGACTCGTGGTTGGGCGAGAGCCTGCTCGACGTGCTGCGCGACCGGTTGGGTCTGATGGGAACGAAGGGCGCGTGCG
>DASQFE010000122.1:0-7472 GCA_035633295.1 Ilumatobacteraceae bacterium
CGTACTACTCCAGCCTCGGCTGGGCATGGGACGTGGTCTGGCTCGTGCTGCTGGTGCTGCTGGCGCGCAAGGCGCTCACTGCCGAGTACTTCCACACCAACGTCGAGCGGACCGATCCGTTCTGGAGCACCCTCCAGCACAAGTTCCGAATGCCCGACCACGTGCGACGGGCGGTCTTTCGTGCCTACATCGTGTACGGGGCGGCGAGGCTCGTCGGCTGGTTCCTGTGGGCGCGCCTCCTCAACCCGAAGCGGGGCACCCAGACGATGGACCTGTCGTGGACGGGCCCGGGCTGGGTGCAGGCCGCACCCCGCTTCCAAGTCGCGTCGACCTGGGGCGGCTTCGCCCTCGCAACGATCGTTGGCCTCGGGGGCACGGCACTGACCGCCTACCTGGCCTGGCGGGTCATGCGTGGGCTCCCCGAGCGGCCTCGCTCAGGAGGGGACGAAGACGTCGCTGGCCGGAGTGGAGCGGGTGATCGCGTCGACGGCCAGCACGACGGCCGCGGCGGTGTAGGAGGTGTACTCGTCGAACGGGAAGAGCACTGGTTCGGGATAGACGATGCCGGTCCAGTACGAACCGTCGTCGCGACGGTGTGTGCGCGTCCACCTCAAGAGGTCGGTGGCCGTGGCGGTGTCGCCGATGGCTGCGTACGCGAGTGCGCACTCGGCCGTCTCCGACGCAGTGACCCACGGCTCGTCGCTCACGCACCGGATGCCGAGGCCCTCCATCGCGAACTCGTCCCAGCCGTCGGCCATGCGGGCCTTTGCGGCCTCGCCGGTGAGCACGCCGGTCAGCACGGGGTAGTACCAGTCCATCGCCCAGCGGGTCTTCGGTTCGAAGGCTTCAGGACGATGTCGCACGGCATCGGCCATCACATCGGCAGCGGCGATCCAGTCCGGTCGGGCCTCGCCGACGCTCTCGCCCAACCGGGCGCCACAGCGCAGTGCGTGTTGGATGCTGGACGTACCGGTGAGCAGGGCGTAGTCCCACGGACGAGCCTCCGGCTCGATCGCCCACAGTGGCAATCCGTCGTGGCGACGCTGCGACAGGACGAACTCGAGTGCCCGTTCGACCGTGGGCCACATGTTCTCGGCGAACCCTCGGTCCCAGGTGTTGCGCATGTGGTGGCAGACCCCGGTAGCGATGTAGGCGCACACGTTGGTGTCGAGCTTGTCGTCCTCGACCGACCCATCGCAGTGGTAGTAGGCGTGCCACGAACCGTCGGGGCGTTGTGTGTCGACGAGCCATTCGTAGGCGCGCTCGGCCTCGGCGTGGAAGCCGGCGACGTCGAGCGCCATAGCGGTCTCGACGTGATTCCACGGGTCGCAGTGGCCGCCGGGGAACCACGGGATCATCCCGTTGTCGAGCTGCAGCGAGGCCAGATGCCGGCCGGTGAGGTGCAGCTCGTCGGAGCTGAGCACGCCGGGAAGATCGGGAAGGTGGCTCATCGGGACGCTTCACCCTGCTTCACGCCGTAGAACACGATGCTCTTGCCGAGCACGGGCGACAGCATCCGGTCGGCAACCTTGGTCGACGTGGGTCGCTCCATGATGTCCCACTCGAGGAACTCGCGATACTTCTTCACAGCGCGATGGTCGTTGTTGCGCGGGCCGACAGCGCACTTGAGCCACCAGTACGGCGAGTGCAGCGCATGTGCCCGATGGCTGCCCTGCAGGTCGAGGCCGGCGGTGCGGAGCTTGGCCGACAGTTCGGTCGAGCTGTAGATCCGGACGTGGCCGCCCTCGCTCTTCGGGGCGTGATACTCGTCCGAGAGCATCCAGTTGATCTTCTCGGGAAACCAGGCCGGCACAGTTGCGGCGAAGTGGCCGCCGGGCTTCAGGACCCGAACCATCTCGGCGATCGCCGACACGTCGTCCTGGATGTGTTCGAGCACCTCGGAGGTGATGACGACGTCGAAGGAGTCGTCGGCGAACGGGAGCTTGGTGGCATCGCCGCGCAGCACGCCCTTGAAACGTTCGAGGTCGATCTCGCCGGCGTCGACCATGCCGCCGAGCGTGGCTCGGGTCTGGACGACTTCGTCCTCGGCGTAGTCGAGTGCTACGACGTTTGCCCCACGGCGTGCGCACTCGAACACGTGGCGGCCGAACCCGGCGCCGACGTCGAGGACGCGGTCTCCCGGGGCGAGGCCGAGTTGGTCGAAGCGGATCGTCAACATGTCACAGCCGCCCGTTGGCGCGCAGCTTGGCGACGTTCTGCGGCATCGCCAGGACCTCGCGGTACTGCTCGACGGTCTGTTCGGCGCACTTCTTCCACGTCCAGCGGTCGAGCACGCGCTGGCGGCCGGCGGCACCGACCTTGGCACGCAACTCCGGGCTGTCGAGGCCACGGGTGATCGCAGTAGCAAGCGAATCCACGTCGCCGGCCTTGCAGCCGATCACGGTCTCGCCGTCGACGCCGGTGACCTCGGGCAGTGCTCCGCCATCGGTGGCCACGAGCGGCGTGCCCGAGCACATCGCCTCGATGGCAGGGAGGCTGAAGCCCTCGTAGAGGCTCGGTACGACCGCCATCTCCGCTTCGGCGTAGAGCTCGACGATGCGCTCGTCGCTCACACCGGAGACGAACTCGATGTGGGGCGCCAGCCCGTAGGAGTCGATGAGGTCCATCGAATGGCCCGGGCGCGGCTTGCCGATGATCGTCAGCGTCACATCGCGCTCGGTGCGCAGCTTGGCCATTGCTTCGAGGAGATATGACAGGCCCTTGAGGGCGACGTCGGCCGATGCCGTGGTGATCAGGCGCCCGGGCTTGCGTTCGACGTGCGCAAGCGGCGCAAAGAGGTCGGGGTCGACGCCGACCGGAACGAGCCGCATGCGGTCGATTTCGACGCCCATGTCGGTGTGGATGTCGTCGATGGAGTTCTGGCTGACGACGACGATGCGGGGCATCTTCGACGCAACCTTGCCCTGCATTTTCACGAAGGAGTACCAGCGGCCCACGGAGTACCGCTTCATTCGGGTCTTGGCGTGGCTCATTTCGAGCTGACGGTCCTTGGTGATCGGATGGTGCAGCGTGACGATCGTGGGGATCACCTCCTCGATTTTCAAGATGCCGTAGCCGAGGCACTGATTGTCGTGCACGAGGTCGAACTCACGAGCGCGAGGCCTCAGTTCGCGAGCGGCACGGGCACTGAACGCCAAGGGCTCGGGGAACACGCCGGTCATGAACTGGGCCATCTCCAATGCGTCTTCGCGAGTCTTGAGCTCCCAGAAGCCGGGAAAGCGACCGGGGAAGTACTCATTGAACGTGTCGAGGCTCGGCAATTTCGTGAGGGTGATCCGCTCGTCGAGAATTGGGTAGGGCTGGCCGCCGAACACCTCAATCGTGTGGCCGAGGTCGGCGAGTGCCCTGGTGAGATGGCGGGTGTAAACGCCCTGGCCACCCACGTGGGGCTTGCCGCGGTACGTGAGGTACGCGATCTTGAGCGGTGCATCAGGATCGAGTCCGGCCGTCGACATCCGGTCGAGGCTATCGGCGCACGAGAATCGACGGTCTTTCGGGGTCAGACCCCGAAAGACCGGGCCGGTCTGTTGGGGTCGGGTCCGGAAAGACCGGGTCACCAGGAGATGGTCATGGCGCGGCGCAGCGGTGTGTTCGGATCGACGACGTGCGGGTGCAGGTTGAAAGCATTGGGCGGGCCCGACTGCGGTTCGACGCAGGTCGAGTGGGTGGGCATGTCGTAGACGACCCAGTGATCGCAGTCGGATGCGACACGCACCGATGGCGCCACCGACCGGTCGTAGTGGAGGACGACTGGCTCGGCGTTGACGAAGCAATCGTCCCATGGGCCCTCGGTGGGTTCGACCAGCGCCCCCGTCGGGATGCCGAACTCATCGCGTTCGTACATGGACGTCGGCGAGAACGCCAGGCGATCCGGCTTGCGGAACCAAGGGTGCCAGCCGAGTTCCGCCGGAAACGCCGAGCCGGTCGACTCGATGGCCAGCGTGATCTCGACCCGATCGGGGAGCAGTTGGATTGCCTGCGTCACGAGCCCGCCGAACTCCCAGTCGAGCCCCCAGGTCGACGTACACGATGTGTCAGACACATCGTGTACGCAGGAGCGGTCGAACACCAGGCCGTGGATGGCATGGGCGCGGTCGGGGCCATCGCCATCGTGGTGGTTGATGTCGAGCTGGTGATCGACCCCTTCGAATGTGAACCGGCCATTGCGGATCCGCCCGGCCCACGGTGCCATCGGGAACGAACCCCAGGCCATGGGATGACCCGCTTCGGGGATATCGACGAGGAGGGGCTGGCCGGCGACGGAGATCTGGCCGATCCGGCACCCGGCGTCGGGATGCACCGTCAGGGTGGCGTCACCGGCGTTCAGGCTGAGGGTGGCATCGTCATCGGGCACCGGGAGATACTGCACGGATGCGAGCGCTCGTGCAACGTGTGATCCGAGCCGAGGTGACCTCTCGGTCACGATTTGTGTGAGCGACAACGCCGTTGCTGGGGATTGTTGCTCACACAAACTCGGGGTGCGCAGTTTGGGTGGCGGCGCGGCGGCGAGCGAACCGGAGTGAGGCGCCGAGGACTGCCAGGAGCGCGACGATGAAGACGCCGTCGCCGAGGCTGGTGTACCAGGTGCGTCCCTCGCGCAACTCGACGGTGTCGTACAGCACGTTGCGTTCGCTCACGGCAGTGCGCTGCAAGACGTTGCCATCGGAATCGACAACCGCCGAGAACCCGGTCGGAGCGGCCTGCACCACCCAGCGGCCGTTCTCGATTGCTCGCAGCCGGCTCGACGCCACCTGCTGGCTCTGCACGATGGTTCCGGTGTAGCTGGCGCCGTTTGTCGGGTTGATGATCGCCTCGGCACCGAGCTTGACGCCCTCTCTGGCTCGTCCGGCGAAGAACACCTCCCACGAGATCACCACGCCGAGCCTGGTTCCGTCGGGGAGATCCAGCACCGCCGGGCCGGTGCCTGCCACGGCGTCACGACCCACCTGTCCGACGGGAGCGCCGAGTGCTTCGAGGAACCCGCGCAAGGGCACATACTCGCCGTAGGGCACCCGACGGACCTTCACGTACCGGCCGAGGATCTCGCCGTCGGGAGCCACGAGGGTCTGGGAGTTGACCCGCGGCTCCTCGGTGACGCCGACGGCGATGGGCGCGTCGAGTCGCGCTGCCTCTGCGACGATGGCGTCGTAGATCTCCGAGCCCTCGAAGACATCGACGTCGATCGTGTTCTCGGGCCACAGCACGAGATCGAGGTCGGCATCGTCGGGGATCGATCTGGTGGCTTCGAGATGTCGCTCGGTCACGAGGCGTGGCGGAACCTCCAAGGCGCTCGTGCCTTGCTCGCCGCCACCCTGCACCGCCGCAACACGCAGGGTCTCTCCGGTGGCCGACCCGCGTGGAGCAACCGCTGCCAATACCGCGATGACGCCAATCACGCCGAGGGCGATCGCAGCCTGTGGGGTCGCCCGCACTCCGGGACTGTCGCCGCGCCGTCGGTCACGAAGTTGACGCCCGATGTCGACCAGTGACATGCCGAGCTGGAACACCACCCAGGTGAGCAGGATCACGCCGCCGACGCGCACCATGCCGACGAGTGGGCCACCGACCTGTGACATTCCCATCGTTGCGAGTGGAACGCCACCGAAGGGGAAGGAGAACCGCACCGCCTCGGCCAGTGTGTGCGCGGCGGGGCGCCCGATCACACGCCACGGCCCGACGGGGGCCACCAACTCCGCCACCAGGTGGAATCCGGCAAACACGGCGCCGGCAACGAGGTATCCCGGCAGCGTCAACTGCACCATCCACGCCAATCCGAGGTACATCCAGCCGGCGCCGAACAGCCATCCGAGCAGCATCCGCTGACGCCGGGTCAAGCCGTCACCGAGGGCCACCTCGAAGAGCATCACGCCGACGATCGCCAGCGGCCAGAACCCCCACGGCGGCATCGACAGTGCCACGAGAACGCCGGCGCCGAGTGCGAGAGCTGGATGCGCAATCCGTTCGTGGACGGAGCGCCGCTCGGTTGGCAGCGGCCCGTCGTCGAGGATGCTCAAGCTGCGAGGGCGAGGCTGACGACGATCCGCTTCGCCGTCGAGCCGAGTGGGTGGCAGGCGAACAGGGTGGCAGTCGGTGTGTCGGTGGGGTTCGTGATCCACAAGGCGTCGGGAGTGACGATCTGTGTGCCGGTCACGTGGTAGGTGCTCGTTCCTGCCGCTGTGGTGAAGATGACCTCGTCGCCGGGCACAAGTTGATCGAGGTGACGGAACTCTGCTCCGTGGCTCGTGCGATGGCCGGCGACCACGACGTTGCCGATCTCCCCGGGCATCGCCGATCCGGGCCAGTGTCCCGGCCCTCGGTTGAGGGTGGTGAGGCGAATCCCCTGTCCGAGCTCGGCGTCGAGGCCGACCTTGGGGATCGTGATCCGACCGAGCGGCGGATTGTTCTCCGGCCCTCGAGCATCCTGCGGCGGAGCGACCGGCTTGGTGATCTGCAACGCCAGCGTGGTGGCGGTCGTGGTCGTAGTGGTCGTGGTGGTCGTGGTCGTCGTCGTCGTGGTCGTCGTCGTGGTGGTTGGAGGCTGAGTGGTGGTGGGAGCGGCCGTCGTGGTGGCGGAGTCGGCATCGAAGGTCGCCACGGTGTTCGGCTCGGACCGGCCGTTCATTGCGAAGAACCCGACGCCGATGACGAGCGCGACGATGACGGCCACCAACGGCACCGCCGGGCGCCGGATGAAGGAGTGGGGCTCGACCTCGCTCACAGCGTTGATTCTTTCAGATCTGCGAGGTGAGTGCTCGTTCGCTCGGCGATTGCGGCGCCCGATCGGACGCATGCCGGAATGCCGATGCCTCGGAAGCCCGCACCCGTGACGAAGGCCCCGGTTGGGAGGGCGTGTTCGACCGCCTCGACCCAACTCGCATGGTGGGGTCGGTACTGGGCGAATGCTCCCGGCCACCGGGTGATGCGGACCTCGAGCGGGTCGAACGCAACACCCAGATGCAGCGCAAGATCGGTGAGCACAGCATCGAGCACCTCCTCGTCGCTGAGCTGGAGCACTTCCACGCCGTCGCGACCGAGTGACACCCGCAGGATCTCACCACCGCCCGGTGGCTTCCAGTGCGCCCACTTCTGCGAACCGAACGATGCTGCGGTGACCCACCGTTGCGCCGGTTTCGGAACGAGGTAGCCGCTCAGGCCCCGCAGACGCTCGGGCCACTGGCCGGCGGCGACGTGGAGTGTCACCATGATGACGTCGGCGGTTTCCGCCTGCGCGAGCCGCGTCGACGCGGCGGGCGCGGCCTCGGCGAGGAGCGCACCCGTCACTCGGGCGGGCGTGGCGAAGATCACCGAATCGAAGACGTCGTTGCCGGTCGCCGTGTCGCTGGTGAGGCGCCAGCGGCCGTCGGCGGTCGGTGCACACGATCCGACTGTCACGCCGGTCACGACGGCGCCGCCCCCGGCGCGGACTGCCTCAGCCGTCGCCGCGGTGAGCG
>DASQFE010000123.1:0-2747 GCA_035633295.1 Ilumatobacteraceae bacterium
TCCATCATCGAGCCGATCGGATCACCGTCGACGAGCGCGATGCCCAGCACGTCGGGGCGGTGCGTCGCAGCGAGCGCCCTCAGGGCCTCGGCCAGTTCCGACGGAGAACCGGTGATCGAGGTCGGATCGTCACGAGTCGACGGCCGGAACCGCACCGATTGGTACAGCGCCACGATCGGCGACCCCTCGCTGCGAACCCACTCCAGCACCGTTGCCAGACGAGCCGGCTCGAAGCCGGACAGGAAGACGCCATCGGCTTCCCGTGAGGCGAGCCGGTTGATCTGCTCGCCCCGCGAGGCCACGTAGAGGGGCACATCACGCGCCGGCGCCGCATGATCGGCGACGTCGTAGCCCACGTCGCTGCGCCGCTGGAGCACCGCCCGTGAGATCCGCAGGGCATCGCGAATCAGCGCAACGGGCCGATCGACGCTGATCCCGAACGGCCCTAACGATTCGTCGCCGCCCACCCCGAAGCCGAGCATCATCCGACCACCGGACAACTCGTCGAGCGAAGCGACGGTCGCGGCGAGCGCCCCGGGGTGCCGCAGCGCCGGCGACGTGATGCCGATCCCCATCCGGACGCGTGATGTGAGCGCGCCAGCAGCGCCAAACACGACCACCGGGTCACGCATGACTCCCTCGTCGGCAATCCACACCTCGTCGACACCGGCGCGATCGGCGACAACGACCGCGTCGACCAGTTCGGCAACCGAACCATCGGGATACAACCACACGCCAGTTCTCATCGCACCAGCCCGCCGATGCGTGTCTCGACGCGGTCGAGGAACGCCTGACGGCGCTCGGGCGTCGACTGGTCGAGGCCGTACAGCGCCATCCGCCGATGCGGCGGGTGCTCGACCAGCTGTCGACGAACCGCCCGATCGATCACCCGCGCCCCCGCCTCGCCGGCGAGCCGGTTGGCCAGCTTCGACCCTCCGAGCGTCGTCACCGAGACCAACGAGCGCACGCCAGGGAGCCCGGTGTCGGTCGCCTGGGTGATCCACGCCAGCAGAATCGCCGGGTGCGAGGTCCACCAGGTTGGGTGCACCAACACCAATGATTCGGCCCCGTCCAATGACTGCGCATCAGCGACCGGAAGCGGAAGATAGGGGTCGTAGGACGACTCGTACAGATCGATCAGCAGCGGCTCACACCCGGCGGCCGAGAGCCCACTCATCACGCGATCGCGTACCGATGCGACGTAGCTCTCCGCACACGGATGGGCGTATGCGACCACGACCTTCACGACCGGGCCATCACGATCGGGCCAGCCGCCGCTCGACGTCGACGAGGAATCGGGCACGATCGTGGTCGTCGGCGTCGGCGTATCCGTACATTGCGATCCAGCGCGACCGCGTCCGCAGACCTCCGCAGAGCCGGATGTTGCGACGGATCAGGCGCCGGCCATTGTCGCCCTGGCTCAACACGTCGAGTCGTGAGTCGTCGTACACGGCAATCCCCGTGAGGCGGCGGATGTTCGACAGGCCACGTTTCGAACCCGTGCGATCACCCAGGGTGAAGGCCACGCCCGGCACGAACGTCCGCTCGATCCATCCCTTGAGCCCCGGCGTGACCATCGAGAGGGTCGAGGGATACACGAACACGAGGCTGTCGGCCCGTCTGACGAGATCGGCATGCTCGGAGGTTTCCGAGCAGATCAGCGGATCGTCCGAGAAGTACGCCCGACGATCAGCACTTGTCATGACCGGCGAATACCGTCGCGCAGCCAGGTCGATGACGTCGACGTCGTGCCCGTGTCGCTGCAGACCGGCGATCGCGGCATCGGCGATCTCACGTATGAACACGCCATCATCTCGGATCGCATCGACCACGAGGAGAGCACGCATGGAACTCCATTGCCACATCTTGCACTCGCGCCACCCCGATATGCCGGGATGACCGCTTGCTGTCGACCGGACGGTGGGGTCCGATCGACAGCAAGCGAATTCACACGACCCCCGCTCAGGGGATCGTTTTCACCAGTTTCTTCAGAGTCCGATCGACTCGTCGATGAACTCGTTGTTGATGATGTCGTCGGCAACCAGGTCGGCCGGCGCCAGGTCGACAGCAATCATCTGATCGATGACTGCCTGCACGCGCTCGGGATCGAAGTTGCCGATGGTGTCGTCGGGACCGTTCGACACGAGGCCGAGTTCTTTCATCGTCTCGACCGCGAAGGCTGCAACGCCCTCTCCGTACACCCAGAAGTCGGCGTACTGCGCGACCGCATCGATGATGATCGCATTCGACCGCTCAGGGCTCTCGATGGCGTCAATCGTCGCCTGCTGCACGATCGGCACGAACAACTCCAGACACGGACGGAGCTCTTCGAGGTCGGCCGATCGGATACCGAGCGGCTGCGTGTACGCCTCGAAACCGGCGTCGTGAACGAGTTCGTAGTTGACCGGCTTACCCCAGTCGGCGAACTCGTTCTCGTACTGGTACGGCTCAGCGGAGGCGAACCCCTGCTGTGCGATTGCGCCGGCTTCGGCGATGAAGCGGGCCGGTGAGCCGTCATAGGACGGGTCGACGAGCGAGGCCTCGACGGTGCCTTCGTTGACGAACACGTCCATCCAGGCGTTGCCGGCGAAGACGTTCATGGTGACACCCTCGGTGCTCAGGTCGCCGATCGTCTCGACATCGGGATAGGTCTCGGGGTCCCACATCACGATCTGCGGGTTCTTCTCCAGCGGTGCGATCACGGAGATCGTCGGTTGATCCTCGAAGAAGGTCGCCGAACCATCGAG
>DASQFE010000124.1:0-4389 GCA_035633295.1 Ilumatobacteraceae bacterium
GCACCCGCTCGATGTCGGCGGAAGCATCGAACTCGGCTACCGAGGTGCGTCGTATCAGGTCGCAGTGCATCGGGTCGGTCCGCGCAACTACTCGATCCGATACTGCTCGGCGGTCGCCGACGTCACCGTGGATGCGCTCGATCAGTTCGAGCGTCGCATCACGTGTGGCGGCCAGCGTCACCGGGTGGTGGTTTCGCCGACCGACACCGGATTCCGCGTGGAGATCGGACATGGTGCGCACCTCGTCGATCGCGAGGATGGCCTCGTCGTGCGCGCCGACTGGCCGGCGTTGGTGGTGAGCGCACTGGTCGAACCGGGCGACGTGGTCGCAGCCGGTGATCCGATCGTCGTCCTCGAGTCGATGAAGATGGAAACCACCGTCACCGCGCCGTTGGCGGGCGAGGTACTCGGAGTGTCGGTCGCCGCCAACGCACAGGTCGATCGCGGCGGCGCCCTCGTACGCATTCGCCAGCACAGCGTGTCGATCCGAGCGACGGGGGATGCCGCCGCGTCACCGGTCGACCTGTCGGGTCTGGGACGGACGATCGACTTCAACCGCAAGCCCTGTGACCGGGTCTATACCCCGCTCGGCGACTACCTGCTCGGCTACGACCTGGCGGCGGCAGACCTGCGCAAGTTGCTCACCCAGCAACGCCGACTGGCCGAGATTGCGGCTCCCGCCGATGCAGGACTGATCGAGTGTGAGGACGGACTCCTCGACATCTATGCCGAGTTGGGCGCCCTGTACCGACCGCAGACCGAAGACGAACCCGACGTGGTCGTGTCGAGCGTGGAGAACACCCAGGAGTACCTGGTGTCGTTCCTGCAGTGGCTCGATGTCGATCGGGCCGGTCTTCCCGACGTGTACCGCTGGCGGCTCGAACGGGCGCTGGAGCGTTTCGGCGTGCACGGATTGCAGCGCACCCCCGAGCTCGAGTCGGCGCTGTACTGGCTGTTCCGTTCCCTGTCGCGGCTCGGCGAGTTGAGCAAGGTCGTCATCGCGATCCTCGAGCGTCGTCTCGCGAATCGAGATGCACTCGCCGATGTTGTCGATGATGCGATGCGCTCCCGGCTCGACCGGCTGGCGGCTGCCACCCACGGCCGTCAGCAGGCGATTGCCGACCTCGCTCGCGATGTCCGGTTCCACTACTTCGACGAGCCGCCGATGGAGGCCGCGGCCGCCGAGTTGTACGCCGAGATGAGCGGTCATATGGCGCACCTGATTGCCGAGCCCGAGAGCTCCGAACGCGCCGATCGGGTCGGTCGGCTCGTGTGGTGTCCCCTGCCGATGCGTTCGCAGCTGCTCGCCTGCTGGGGAGTCGACCGTCCGTCATCCGACGTGAACCTGTCGGCGGCGCGTCAGCTCGTCATGGAGGTGTACATCCGGCGCTTCTATCGCATCCGCGACATCGGTCACATTGAATTCCACGAGGCGAACGGCCTTCAGTACGCCACCACCGACTACCGCACCGACGAGCACAACATCCACCTCGTCGTCGGGTACCTGCCATGGGCGTCGATCCCCGACTGGTCGAACGCCATCGCTGCGCACCTCGCAGACGTCGACCCATCGAAGGCGGTCGTGGTCGATCTGGTCACGTGGCGCGACGGGGCGCAGCCTGAGATCACCGAGACCGCAGCGGAGTTGGCGTCGATGCTCACAACGTGCGGCTTCGGGCGACCACTGCATCGACTCGACGTGTCGGTGACCAGCGAGATCGGAGCGCGCGAGGAACGGTTCCGAACCCAGAACGTCACCTTCGTCGGGGACCGCTCGGGAGCGTTCGTCGAGAACCCGCTCTACCGCAACCTGCACCCCATGCTCGCCGAGCGTCTGGAGATCTGGCGGCTCTCGAACTTCCGGCTCGAGCGGCGTGCATCGCCCGAAGACGTGTACCTGTTCGATGGCGTGGCGCTCGACAACCCCAACGACCACCGCCTGTTCGCACTGGCCGAGATCCGTGAGCTGGCCGCCGTCCCCGATCCGACGACCGGGTACCTGATCTCCCCGCGGCTCGAACGCGTCGGGTTGATGGCAATGGCGGCCATGCGGTCGGAGTTGGCCCGCTACGCCCCACGCGATCGGCCCGTGGCCAACCGATTGGTGCTCGACATCAGTGCCCCGTGGACGTTGCCGACCGACGAGTCGTACGCGCTTGCCCACCGGTTCACCTCGCTCGCCGCCCGCGTCGGTCTCGAAAAGGTGGTCCTCAAGGTTCGCATCCCCGACGACAGCGCCACCGGAGGGTTGCGCGATGCGGTGCTGCACATCGAGGAGGTCGGCCACACGATCCTCGTTCGCGAGGAACGTGCCGGTGACCAACCGGTCAAGCCGCTCGGCGTCTACCAGCAGAAGGTGCTCACTGCCGCCCGGTTCGGTTCGCCGCATCCGTACGAGATCGTCCGGCTGTTCACCGAGCGCAGTACCGACGATGGCCTGCCCGCCGATTCGTTCCACGAACTCGATCTCGATGCGAACGACCGGCTGGTGCCGGTGGCACGCGGGCCGGGCGAGAACTCGGCCCATATCGTGGTCGGGCTGCTCACCAATCACACCGAGGTCGTTCCCGAGGGCATGACGAGAGTGGCGCTGCTGTCGGATCCGACCCAGGGCCTCGGCAATCTTGCCGAACCCGAGTGCCGGATCGTCAATGCCGCGCTCGCCTACGCGCTGAGGCATCGGCTGCCGGTGGAGTGGTTCGCGGTGTCGAGCGGCGCGTTGATCGCCATGGATTCGGGCACCGAGAACATGGACTGGATCGCTCTCACACTGCGCCGCCTGATCGAGTTCACCCAGGCGGGCGGTGAGGTCAACATCGTGGTCACCGGGATCAACGTGGGCGGGCAGCCCTACTGGAACGCGGAGGCCACGATGCTCACGCACACCAAGGGCATCCTCGTGATGACCCCGGCCTCGGCGATGGTGCTCACCGGCAAGCAGGCACTCGACTTCTCCGGCGCCGTGAGTGCCGAGGACAACAACGGCATCGGCGGCTACCACCGTGTGATGGGGCCCAACGGCCAGGCGCAGTACTGGGCCGCGTCGTTCCCCGAGGCGTGTGCGTTGCTGCTGCGTCACTACGACCTCACCTATGTCGTCCCGGGCGAACGATTCCCGCGGCGGCGCCCCACCGTCGATCGCATCGATCGCGACGTTCGTTCGAGCCCTCATGCGGCGCTCGCCGAGAGCCCGTTCACGAGCGTCGGTGACGTCTTCTCAGCCGAGCTGAACCCCGAACGCAAGCAACCGTTCGACATGCGTTCGGTCATGCGTGCGGTTGGCGACTCCGACTCCGAGCCGCTCGAACGGTGGAAGGATCTCCGCGACGGTGACACAACGATCGTGTGGGACACCACGATCGGCGGGATCCCGGTGTGCATGCTCGGCATCGAGTCGCACACCGTCGGCCGTCAGGGGTACGTGCCCGCCGACGGCCCACCGTCGTGGACCTCGGGCACGCTGTTCCCGCACTCGTCGCGCAAGGCTGTCCGGGCCATCAACGCCGCGAGCATGAACAGGCCGCTGGTGGTCCTGGCGAACCTGTCGGGCTTCGACGGGTCACCGGAATCGATGCGCCGCCGCCAGCTCGAATTCGGCGCCGAGATCGGCCGAGCCGTCACCAACTTCGACGGCCCGATCGTCTTCGTGGTCGTGTCGCGTTATCACGGCGGGGCGTTCGTCGTGTTCTCGAAGGCGCTCAATGCCTCGATGGAGATCGCCGCGGTCGAAGGTTCCTACGCATCGGTCATCGGCGGGGCGCCCGCGGCCGCCACGGTGTTCGCCCGCGAGGTGAAGCAACGCACCGAACACGACGTACGGGTTCGTGAGGCACGCGAGGCGCTCGACGGCGCCGGCGGAACCGACGTGGCACGGTTGGGGGCGATGCTGGCAGCGACGACCGAACAGGTTCGGTTGGAGAAGCTGGGCGAGGTCGCCGACGAGTTCGACGCGATCCACACGATCGAACGTGCCCTGCGAGTCGGCTCGGTCGACCGGATCATCCCCGCCGCCGAGATTCGGCCGTACGTGGTCGACGCGCTCGAACGGGGAATGGCGCGTCACACCTGATCATGCCGCATTATCCCCATACGGGGTTGTCGACCCAGGTGTGACACGGCACGGCGGTGCGGAGATCGGCGCCGTTCGGGAGCCACTGCGGCGGGTCTCGTGGCGCGGCGAAGGCGATGGTGAGCAGGAACACGCCGTCACGGCGCCACCATCCTGGCATCGGCCCGTTGTGGCCGGTGACGGTCATCTCGCGCCAGCCGTCGGGGCGGGGCGCATGCTGCAACTCGACCTCGACCGTGCGGGTGTCGACGCGTAAGCCGACCTGTTGCACTTTGAGCGCGGCCTCCTTCGCCGACCAGATGAGGTTGGCGGCCTCGTCG
>DASQFE010000125.1:0-9135 GCA_035633295.1 Ilumatobacteraceae bacterium
AGTGGCTTCGCTCCAACGAGATGCACGCGGACTCGGTGCGCTTTGACGTCGTCGCCATCACCGGCACCTCCCTCGACCTCATCACCGACGCCTTCTGACGTACACGATGTGTCTGACACATCGTGTAGGTCAGCCGGCGAGGGCCCAGATCAAGAGGCCAAGGCAGACCAGTAGCGCGGCGGTCACGAGGACATAGTCGGCCGGCTTTGCCTTGAACTTCCGGTACGGGTTGTATCCCACGGTGGTCAGTATCGTCGGCCGACATGACCTCCGACACCCGCGAGCTCGAATCCATCACCGTCGATCGAACCGACGGGGTGGTCACGATCACGCTGCGGCGCCCCGAGAAGAAGAACGCTGCCGATGCCGCGATGTGGAACGAGCTGTTGGCTGAGTTTCGTGCCATCGCGTCGAACTCGGCTGATCGTGCCGTGGTGCTCACCGGCGCCGGCGGCAACTTCTGCTCCGGCGCCGACCTGTGGCAGGGAGACTCCGGCGGGACGCCACCGCACCAGCTTTCGGCGATGCGCCACATCTCCGACGTCTGTCTTGCGCTCCACCGGATTCCGCAGCCCACGGTGGCCAAGGTTCGCGGTGTGGCCGTCGGAGCCGGCCTGAACATGGCGCTGGCGTGTGACCTGATCGTTGCGTCAGAGAACGCGCGGTTCTCGGAGATCTTCGCGAAGCGCGGTCTCAGCCTCGACTTCGGCGGTTCGTGGTTGCTGCCCCGACTCGTCGGGATGCACCGTGCCAAGGAGTTGGCGCTGCTGGCAGAGATCATCGACGCTCGGCGCGCCGAAGCGATGGGGCTCGTCAATCGGGTGCTCCCCGATGATGAACTCGACGCATTCGTCGACGACTGGGCTGCCCGACTCGCCGGTGGCCCTCCAATTGCACTGGCGATGTCGAAGCGCCTGCTGAACAACTCGCTCGCTGTCACGATGGAGGAGGCACTCGACGACGAAGGGCTGTCGCAGACCGTCAACTTCGGCACGCAGGACACCGTCGAGGCGATCAAGGCGTTCATGGAGAAGCGCGATCCCGTCTTCGAAGGTCGCTGAATCGCAGCGTTCCGACTGCCGTTCACCGGCGTGCAGCGGTCGTTAGCCTGATCCAGTGGCTTCTCGGATCGCTCGCCTCGGCCTGCTCGGCCTGACGTGCGCCACGATCGTTGGCCTCACGGCCGGCGGCACAACGACGGGGACCACGGTCGCAGCGCCACCCGAGCCGGCGCCCGTCGGGGTCGACCAAGCTCTGATCCCGATCCCCGTTGGTTGCCCGCAACCGGATCCGGCCGCGGTGGCCTTTGTCGGCACCATGATCGGCAAGGACGACGTCACGCAGGTCGTCCGGTTCCGTATCGACCAGCTCCGAGCGGGCTCCGCCGCGCCGTGGGCGGTCAATGGGTTGATCGACGTCCGCTACGGCGACGACTATCGGTTCCTGGTGAAAGGCGATCAGTACCTCATCGGTGCAGGGTCCGATCCTGTCTATGGCGTGCTGTCGTCAACCGTTCGCCCCGCCGAGGCCACGTTCGGCGGCAACGATGTGATCGGGGTCGATGACCTCGCCGTGGACTGCCCGCGTCTTGATGATCCGGTGCGCACGGTCAACCTCGATGGCACGAGCATCGATTCGGGCGTGCTGAGCTTGCTGACCGACGATCGACGATTGCTGCTCGCCACGTTGGCGGTTCCCGCGGCGATCGTCTTCGCTGCGCTGCTGGCGCTCGTGGTGCTGAAGACGTTCGGGCGCCTGGCAGTGACTGGCGTCTGGCAGCTCGGACGCGCGGCGGTGACACCGGTTGATGATCACCGGGTGGTCCGGGTCCGAACGCACCGCTCCGTCGACGAGCCCGCACCCGACGAGCCCGCACCGCTCGTCGACGCCACCGACGCACCCTAGGGTCGGATGTCCCTGTTGCGAACGGTGCCGGGCTGATCCACTGGAGTCAGAGCATTCGCCGAGAGGAGGGAGCATGTTCAGCAACAGGATCGACGCCGGACAGCGACTCGCCGCCCGCCTGGGTCACCTCCGTGGCCCCGACACTGTCGTCGTCGGTCTGCCCCGGGGCGGTGTTCCGGTGGCGGCCGAAGTTGCACGCCAACTCGGCGCTCCACTCGACGTCATCCTCGTGCGGAAGCTGGGCGTTCCCTTCCAGCCCGAACTGGGCATGGGAGCGATCGGTGAGGACGGTGTGCGCGTGATCAACACCGACATCGTCCGCATGGTCGGAGTCGACGACCAGGACGTCGCCAACGTCGAGGCCCGCGAGCGCGTGGAGTTGCAGCGCCGCAGCGAGATGTACCGGCGCGGGCGGGCTCGCGTTCCACTCGGGGGCCGCACTGTGGTCGTGGTCGACGACGGTGTGGCGACCGGCTCGACCGCCCGAGCGGCCTGTCAGGTGGCCAGAGCGGAGGGCGCCACGCGTGTCGTGCTGGCAGTTCCGGTCGCCCCGACCGATTGGAAGCTACGACTGGCCGGCGAGGCCGACGAATTCGTCGCCCTGACCACGCCGTCCGACTTCTCCGGAGTCGGACAGTTCTATCGCGACTTCTCCCAGACGACCGACCACGAGGTCACCGCGTGTCTGGATCGAGCCAACGCATCCCCGCGCCATCCCCGACCCCGTGACGAGGACGTGCGGATCGATGTCGGCGGTGCCGTGCTTGGCGGGCATCTCACGGTGCCGGCCGACGCCACGGGGATCGTGATCTTCGCGCACGGAAGCGGAAGCAGCCGGCACAGCCCGCGCAACTGTTACGTCGCATCGGTCCTCAACGGGGCAGGGTTGGCCACCTTGCTGTTCGACCTGCTCACACCCGCCGAAGAGAATGACCGCGCCAACGTGTTCGACATCGAACTGCTCGGACGTCGTCTCGCGGAGGTCACCCGGGTGGTCGCCGGTGATGCCGACTTCGGTGAGCTTGCTGTCGGCTTCTTCGGTGCGAGCACCGGTGCCGCCGCCGCCCTGTACGCAGCCGCCGACCCCGGGACGAACGTCGCCGCCGTGGTCTCGCGCGGCGGGCGACCCGACCTGGCGGGCTCACGTCTCGGCGCGGTGCGAGCGCCGACGCTGCTGATTGTCGGCGGGCGCGACGACCAGGTGCTGGAGTTGAACGAGATGGCGCGACGGCGATTGCGCTGCGAGAGTGATCTCGTGGTGGTGCCGGGTGCCACTCACCTCTTCGAGGAGCCTGGCACGCTCGAGGCTGCCGCTGGCCACGCCACTGACTGGTTCCTCCGCCATTTCTGATGACGGCCAGTTCTTACGATCACTGCTTCAGGTCACTGCGTCAGATCACGGCGGCACGGACCTCGGCGATGGCATCTGCCCAGTCGGCGATCTCGATCTGTTCGGCACTGCCGCCGGCGACACAGCGCACGAGGATGCCGCCCACGATCGGTTCGCTCAACGCAGCGCCGAGCGCTGCGCCGTAGGCCGCGAGCTGCAGCCGGTAACGACCGACCCGCTCGGCGGTTTGCACCGGTCCTGACCACTGGTCGGTCTTGTAGTCGACGATGACGAGGCCGTCTGCGGTCCGCACCAGCAGGTCGACGTAGCCTTCGAGCACGCGGTCGCCGACCGGCGCCGCCACGAACAGCTCACGCCAGTGTTCGGCACCGTCGACGACCTGACGGACGATGGGCGTGTCGAGCGTGGAGCGGGCGAGTGACGCCACGCGGTCCTCGAGCCCGATGACGCCCTCGGCCGCGCACTGCGCCCTGGCAAGATTGTCGATGTCGGACCCCGTGGCGAGATCGCAGAACTGGAGCACCCCGTGAACGGCTCGTCCGATGCTCGTTCCGTAGCGACCTCGCTGCCACGGTGGGGTCTCCACGTTGACCGGTCGCTTGTCGAGCCCGGGGTCGTCGACGGCGTCTCGGTCGCCGACGGCCGCCAGCTCCTCCGACAGTCGGGTGGCGGCGATTCCGGTACGTCGTGACGCACGCCGCAGGACCACGTTGCGTTCGTTGGCCCAGATGGTCGGATCACTCCACTCGAGATCGACGGTGGTGGGCGGTGCCGGTACGAACGATGCAGGCTCGAACGCGGTCGCCCGCGCACCCGAGGTTGGTTCTGCGGCCCCGGCCGCGAACAGCAGCTCGGCCGATGTCAGCGGGCCCCAGTCGTCGTAGTGCTCGTTGGCCTTGGTCGGCGTGCCCCGGTGGAGTGACACCACGAGGTGATCGGACGCACGGGTACACGCGACGTAGAGCAGCCGCCGCCGCTCGGCGTCACCCATCTGCTCGTCGATCGGCTGATGCGCGTCGAATACGCCGTCATCGCCCCGGCCGGTGAGCATCCATGTGTCGTTGGCCCACACCACGCCGTTGCTGGTGGTCCGGCGCGGACGGGTAGTGAGGCCCGCAACGATCGTGATCGGGAACTCCAAGCCCTTCGCTGCGTGGATCGTCATCACTCGAATGGCGTCGTGGTCGTTCTCGGGCAGGATCGTGTCGGCCACCCGGCTCTCGGACGCCTGCAACTTCGCCCACTGCAGGTAGCGCCGTACACCGTGGCCGCCGGCGTCGGCCCAGGCGCGGGCCTGCTCGATCACGTAACGAACCCGCCGCCAGACGTCTCGTCCGTCGGGGCCTGTCAATGCAAGATCGAGCACCCGTCGATCGTCGACGATTGCGGCAAGGAGATCTGCCGGCGATGCCCAACCGATGCGCTCGGCGATGGAACGTACATGGGCGATGGCGGTAGTCACCGGGTGACCTCCGAGCCCGGCCGGGACCGACGCCCACGGGTTCCAGGAGCCGCCCTGGCGCTTCCACTCCCAGAGTTCGACGTCGCTGCACCCGTAGAGCGGGCTGCGTAGCGCTTCGACCATCGTCAGTTCGTCGGTCGGGTCGTCGGCGGCCCGCAGCACCATCATGAGTTGGCGGATCTCGGCGGTGGCGTACACGACCGATGAGTTCTCCGCCCGGTACGAGAGTTGCGCTCCACGCAGTTCGGCTTCGAGCGCAGGCAGCGAGATGCGGGTGGGGAGCAGGATGCAAATGTCACCTGGACGACACGGACGCAACGCGCCGAGTGCTTCGTCGTGGACGGGCCACCCGTCGGCGAGGGCGGTCGACACGGTTGCGGCAACATCAGCCGCCTCCCGGAGTCGCAGCGCGTCGGCGGCGCCCAGTTCGCCGGTGCGGCTGTTCGGCGTGAGGTCGTCGTGACGATCGGCGCCGAGCACCGACACCGTGCCGTGGGCGAGGGCGACTGCAGGGCGACATGCATCGAGCGGTTGGAACGCGGGCTGGGCATCGGCCTCGAACGTGATGAGCCGGCCGAAGACGTCGTTGGCGAAGTCGATGACGCCCCGGGTTGAACGAAAGTTGGCTGACAGCGCGACGTGGTCGGCACCGACCTGGTCGGCGGCCCGCAGGTACTGGGCGATGTCGGCGCGGCGGAATCGGTAGATCGACTGCTTGGGATCGCCCACGACGAACAGCCGGCCGGGGAGCGGTTGGAGCCGTCGCCAGGCCGCGGCCTGGTCGGGATCGTCGGGGTCGGCGGTGAGACGCACGGCGATCTCGAGTTGGATCGGGTCGGTGTCTTGGAACTCGTCGAGGAGCACCCGCTGGTATCGCTCGTGAAGGAGCCGACGGAGCAGTGGGCGGTCGGTCAACAGGCGTCGGGCGAGAACGAGGAGGTCGTGGAATTCGAGCAGGCCGGAGCCGGCGCGTCGCGCGGCGGCGTCGAGGACGAATCGGCCCATCACCGCTCCGAGCAGGAGTCGACGGTGGCGCCGGACCGCTTCGAGGAGTGCCCGCGCCACCCGCCCGAGTTCGATCTCGAGGCCCTGCAGTGCTTCGAGATCGGCCGCGCCGTTGGCTCCGAACGCCTTCGTCCACTTCGCCTTCGCCCCCGGCCACCGCTTGCCGTCAGCCCAGTTCCCGAAGCGGCGATCGAGTTCGACGATCAACTCGAGCCGGGTTCGCACGCTGTCGGCCGACGCGAGCTCGTCGACGAGCGCGCCGATGTCGCGCGTTGTCTCGGCCTGTGTGTCGTCGGGTGGCACCGGCGTGGAGCCGATCGCCGCGCCGATCGCGAGCAGTGGGGCGATGTCGAGACGCAGGGGCCCCGGGTCGGCCAGGTCGACGCGGTCGTCGACCAGATCCCAATTGGCCCGGAAGTCGTCGGCCATGCGGCGGGCACCCTTGTTGATGCCGAAGCCGTCGAACTCGCACAGCTCGACGAACGCCCGCCCACCGTCGATCATTCCGCCCGGGGGATCGGGCTCGTCGAGCAGGCGGTCGAGGAGATCGTCCCACTGCTCCTCGAAGGCCAATCCGCTCTCGAGTTCGTCGAGCACGGAGAACCCCGGCGGGAGGCCGGCCTCGATCGGGAAGTCGAACAGGATGCGGCGGGCGAACGAGTGAAGCGTTCCGATCGGTGCATGATCGAGCCGATCGAGCGCCGCCCGGGCCTCGGGAGTTGGATCGTGTTCGAGGCTGGCGCGGGTACGGCTGCGCAACTCGGCGGCCGCCTTCTCCGTGAAGGTGATCGCGGCGACGGCGGTGATCGGTACGCCGGCGCGGACGAGGTTGACGATCCGCGCGACGAGTGAACTGGTCTTGCCGGCACCGGCACCTGCTTCGACGAACAGGGTGGTGTCGAGATCGGTGCGGATGCGGACACGCGAGGCCTCATCGGGCGGTGACGCCGGGGAAGTGGATGCGCCGGAGTCGGTCATGTGTCGTCACCGATCGGACCGAACCAGGGCGCGAGGCGAGGATCGTGCTGCTTGCGGTCCCACTCGGCCCACCGCTCAGCCGTGCCGAGATGGTCGGGTTCGCAGTACTCGCAGGAGATGAAGAAGTGGTATCCGGGACGTTCGGGCCGGTTCGGGAAGTACCCCGTTTCGATGCCGGCCACGACTGCGGCCAGTGCAGAGCGAACCCGCTCGTCGACCTCAGGGGTGATCGCGTACCCGGGCCGCTCGTACTTCCCCTTGCCCATGAGCCCGTACTCGGCGTGCACGATCGTGTCGTCGGCGCCGAACCGGGCCCGTGCCGCCGCGGCATAACTCGGCAGCTGGAACAGCGTGCCGCCAGCGGTCGGATCGTGGGTCGACAGATCCTTGAACTTGGCCTTGCCGCCGGTCTTGTGATCGGTGACCACGAGCGCGCCGTCACGGGTGCGGTCGATGCGGTCGACCGACCCCTGCAACTGGATGCTTCGGCCGTCCGGCAGCCGGATGGCGACAGCGTCGTCGCGACCGAAGCGCATCTCCGAGGCCAGCACGGTCGAACCGCGCTGACGGACGAGTTCGCTGTCGTGATCCAGCCACGCCAGCAGGTCGGCGCGCATCCGATCGCGCTCGTCGGCCCAGAACGCCGGCCGTCCGGTACGCCCGCGCCGCTGGGTTCGCTCGCACACCTCGTCGAATGCGGTGCTCAGGGCAATGCGGTGCTCCCCGGTCCACCCGGTGGTGGTCGGCTGCGGCAACGCGCCCTCGATGACGGCGCGGTGGAAGAGATCGAGTGCGCTGTGGTGGGCCGATCCTCGATCGAGCGCGGTGATGCTGATCTCGTCGTCGGGCTCCTCGATGGGGTCGACCTCGAGCAGGTAGTGGGCGAAGTACGCGTGCGGGCAGGCAACCCACGATTCGAGTCGGCTTGGCGACACCGGGCCGTCGAGCCGTGGCACCACGACGCCGCTCAGGTCGCCGTCGTAGGCGGTGAGTTGGTCGGACCTGCGCTCGTTGATGCAGGCGAGCCCACGCCGGAGGACGTCGTCGGGTGCATCGCAGTCGGGGTCGTCGATCGGGAGTCCGGAACGGACGTGCTGGTAGCGACCACGCAGTCGGTGTTCGGCGGGGGTCGCGGGGAACGGGGTGGATTCGAGCCCGGCGTGATGGGAGGCGACGGTGGTGACACCGATGGCCTCGATCCAGGGCCCGATCCATCGCGAGGGAAGGAGTTTCGAGGTGGCGCGGAGATCGCCCCGCGGGTAGGTGAGCGTGACCGCACTGGTCGCCAGCGTGGCGAGGAGCAGGCGATGCAGCCGTGTCGCACGGGCATCAGCGGTCGCGAGACCCGCCAGCGCACGGTCGGCTTCGGACAGTAACGGATCGCTTCTCGGGGTGGGCGGCAGCATGCCCTCGGCCGCGCCGACGATGAACACCATGTCGACGTCGAGCCCCACAGCACCTGCGAGCGGCCCGACGGTGACACCGTTGCCGACGCGCCCCTCGCGCGCTGGGCTGGCGTCGAGTTCGGCTTCGAGGGTAGAGCGGAACCGGTGGCGTGTCACGGGGTCGCCGACGGGGTCGAGGTGACCCAGGCGATCGAGCGCGGTGGTGAGCGACTCCCAGGCCCGATACTCGGCCTCGGGGAGGCGTTCGATGGTGTGCCGCCCGAGCCAGCGCTCGATCTGCCCGCTGCACCAATGTGACCAGTCGGACCACGAGCGCTTCGACGCGGGGTGACCCAACTCGGCGCGCAGATCGGTGACGAACGTGCGCAGCGATGCCGCCGGCGCGGCCCAACGTTCGTATCCGGCGATCGACCCCAGGCGGCGGTCCCAATCGTCGTCACGCGAGACGCCCGCCTCGCGACTGACGCGCTCCCAACTCGCGGTGGGCAGGTAGTTGCCGTCGGCGTCGCGGGCCGGCACATCGGCCAGGAGATCGAAGAGGTTGCGGCGCCGCAGACCGCGCCGATCGACGTCGAGCAGGTCGAGGACCAGCCGGGGGGCGAGGCGTTCGGTGACCGTGGTACCGGGTCGACCGTTCCATGGAATGTCGGCGTTGCTCAGGTGGTGCTCGACGAGCCGGGCGTAGGGACGCTGAGCAGGCCACAACACGGCGATTCGCTCGAACGGCGTACCGTGGCGAGCGGCATCGAGGACGGCCCGAACGGCGGTGCGCACCTCGTCGTCGGCGTCGGTGGTGGAGATGATCGCGACGGGTCGCGGATCGATCGTCACGCCGAGATCCGGGGGGTTCAATCCGAGGGCCTCGATGATTGCGCGGCTGTCGGCGTCAGCCGACCCGTTGCCGGTCATCTGCACGACCAATCGCACGTCGATGGCTTCGCCGAGCGCTCGCACGAAGTCGAGGGCGAGGCCCGACAACTCCTGGGGGAGGTGGAGGACGAGGCTGCGCAACCCGTCGGGCACTGCCC
>DASQFE010000126.1:0-8817 GCA_035633295.1 Ilumatobacteraceae bacterium
GGGCTGGGTCGAGCGGCTGTGGGGTCGACCGACCGACGTGCTGTATCCACCGGTGCGCCCCTCCGTGCGGCCGGCCGACAAGACACCACTCATCCTGGTGCTCGGCCGCTTCTTCGACCCCTCGTTCGGGCACAGCAAGAAGCAGCACGAACTCCTTGCCACGTTCCGGTCACTTCACAAGGCGGGCCGGATCCCCGGGTGGCGGATGGCAATCGTCGGTGGGTGCGACGCGAAGAACCGCGAGTACGCGCTCGCCGTCAAACGTGAAGCTCGGGGCCTTCCGGTCGAGGTGCACGTCAATGCTCCCGGCGCTCTCGTTGAACGTCTCCTCGGCGAGGCATCGCTCTACTGGCACGGCGCCGGCCTCGGCGAGGACTCCGAACGCCACCCCGAGCGGTTCGAGCACTTCGGCATCTCGGTGGTCGAAGCCATGGCGGCAGGGGCAGTGCCGGTCGTGTTCGCAGCAGCGGGCCCCGCCGAGATCGTCCACGACGGCATCGATGGGTTGCACTGGACCACGCTCGACGAACTCGCCGAGCAGACGGTGGCACTGACCGTCGACGACGATCGTCGCCGACGCTTGGCGGAGGCGGCCGTGCAACGGGCAGCCGATTTCTCGGCCGAAGCGTTCGCCGACCGGCTGAGCGGCTACCTCGCTGCGGACGTCGGCGGCTGAGCGGCGTCAACTGTCACGTTTGACCCGGCACAGTGTGACGGTTTGTCAGTTGACGTAGCCCATCACGTCGACGATCACGTTCGCGGACCCGCGACCATTGAAGATCGACAACTGCCCGCCGGCGCCCAGCTTCAGCATCACGAGGTTCGGCACGTTCTGTCCGGGGAGGAAGTTCAGGTTCGACGACGCCGGTTGTGGCAAACCCGCCGGCCACGCCGACAGAAAGCCCCACGCCGTGGTGTTGGTGGCCGTCACGTTGGCAATCACTGCGGTCGCGCCGGCCGGCACGCTGCCGCGTCCGGCCACTGCGACGTTGCGGACCTCGCCGTCGCCCCATGGTGCCGCCGGAGTGCCGACGCCATTGCGTGAATCGACGATGCGCTCGGGCGTGATCGTGGTGACCTTGCCACCGTAGGGGCCGAAACTGCCGAGCACGTCGACGATCACGTCAGCGTTGGCTTCAGCCATCAGCAAGTTGATGCGACCGCCGGCACCGACCTTGATGACAGCGGTGTTGGCGCGCACGCCACCGGGAACGATGTTGACGTTCGAGGCGTCCGGTACTGGCTGGCCGGCAGGGAACGCGGTGATGAATCCGATACCGCTCGCCGCAGTGAGGGTGATGTTGACCACCACGCTCTGGGCCTCGCGAGGGACCCCGGCGACGCCGGCGACCTGCAGGGAACGGATCTCACCGGCGCCGAACTGCTGTGCCGGACCGCCGATTCCATTGCGGCTGTCGAGCAGACGCGCCGGCACCACGCCGGCGAAGCCCGCTCCCTCGGTGTGGGCACCGCCCGTTCCGAACCAGCCGGCGACATCGGCGATCACATGGGTCGGGCCGAGAAAGTTGGCGATGCGGATCTTGCCGCCCGCACCGACTCGGGCGAGGACGAGGTTCGGCACCGGATCGCCGCTGTCGATGTTGAGATTCGACGTGGACGGAAATGCGCCGTAGCTGCCCTGATCGTTGAACACGTCACCGACACCGGGCGGCTTCGGGACCACCGAGAGAAAGCCGGGGCCGGGGGCGCCGGCGCTCACGGCGGTGACGTTGAGCAGCACGGCCGAAACTCCGCTGGCGGGGATGCCGTTGAGCCCGGTCACCTGCAGATCGTGGTTGGCTGTTGTGAACCGTCGCGTGATCGGATCCGGTGACGATTCCCGTCCGTCGCCCGATGGCACGGCCCCCCAGAATCCCAGTGGCCTGCGGGTGTCGAGGATCCGGGTCGGCGTCGTGGGATGGAACGCACCGGCCGTGGTTCCAGGACCCCCGGCGTTGTAGATGCAGTTGCTGAAGCCGAAGCAGATGGCGTCGAGGTCGATTGTCGGGATCGAGTTGGGGCCGATGTCGACGTTGGCGGTGATCTTGCGGCCCGTCGCCGTGTCGGTGACGAACAACAGGTAGCGGCCGGCCCATCCGACCCCACCGCTCCACACCGCACCGCGGCTCGCCGTGGATGCGAACGCGCCGTACTCGACCTGTCCGTTCCACTGGAGCGGAGCAGGCGGATCCGGATAGCCCGTCGGGATCTGGAACGTGTCGACGATGACCCGGCCGGTGCCGATCGGCGCGGACGACAAGATGCCGCCGCGCAGTGCGAACGCCCCACCCTGGCCATCGACCGGCATCGTCACCGCGCCGAGACTTCCGCCGCCGAGGTTCGCCTCGAAGTGAACGCCGCCAACGTTGCTCCAACCGTCGTAGAACCCGCAGATGCCTGGGTACATCTCGACGCGCACCAGATTCGGTGTGCCGCCGACCGCGAAGGAGATGGCCCCGGGCCCGCCGCCGAGAGCGCAGGGCGAAATGTCGTAGCCGGGGCTGCTGGAGCCCCCGACCGCGTCGACACCGATGTGCACCGGCACGGGACTGTTGACCGACAGGCTGTAGTTCGCAGCAGCAGCCGGCAGCCCGGGACCGGCGACCAGGGTCGAGGCGCCAATGATCGCACCGAGGATCAGCGATATCGAGTACCGGTTGCGCACGATGGGGAGTCTCCGAACTGGGGATGGACGTCAACCGGTTATCGGTCGCCGCCGCCCGCAGCTTGAGAAGTCCGCTTCCGATTCGAGACCGTATCGCCGATCAGGAGTCCGATGGTCGCGGCAATTGCCAACAGTGAGATCGCCAGTGTCACCGCAAGCCACGGTGACGAGTAGGTGAACTTGATCTCGTGCTGGCCGGCGGGAACCTGGACGCCGAGAAACAGACCGTCGACCACCACGACCTCCGCACGTTCGCCATCGACCTCGACGCTCCAGCCGGGAAGTGCCTGCTGCGCCACGCTCACGAGGGTTCGCTGGTCTGCGTCGACCGTGAGATCGATCTGTTCCGGGCGGGGGCGATCCACGGCCAACCCGACCGGTTCGCACTCGGTCGGTCCACCGCTGCACTCGAAGGCGTCACCGGGATTGTCCACGATCGCCGCCAGCGCAGCGACTCGAGGCGTCTCGCGGAGCAGTTCGGCGGGATCGTCCGCTGCGATCGCCGCCGGCCACGCAACCGCGTCGCCGAGCCACGCCGGGTTCTCCCACACCTCGAGGTTGTCATCGCTCGCCAGCGGGCCCACCCAACCCGGGATGAACACCTCAGGCGGCCGCTTGCGGTCGAGCAGGATGTAACGAACGCCGAGCCGGGCGAGCGGGTCGGGTTCGACCGGCAGGGTCAGGCTGTTGCGCAGCGGCAACTCGATGGGAGGGTCGGGTTGGAATCGTCGGAGGGCATCGGCCCACCGCTCGGTGATCTGGACCCCGCCGTCGTAGCCGTCGATCGAGGGAACCCCGGCGAGCACGTTGGCGTTCGGTCGCATGCCGGGAACCTCGTACTCGACCGTGGCGCCGTCGTCGGTGAGCGCGAGAACGAACCCCGCATCCTGCTCACGGAGGAACTCGGTGGTCGCAGTGCGGTGGCTGGTGAAGGTCGCGTCGGTCGCGAGCCCCTGAGGAATCGAGTTCACCGACATCGCCGTCAACTCCAGACCGGCGAGGACCAGGATCGCCACTGCGGTTCCGCGTGCCACCGGGCTCGACCGAACCGCAGCGTTGGCGATCAGCAGTGCGATGGCCACGGCGGCGATCACCGCCCAGATGGTGGCCGACCTGCGATCCACGGTGTCGACCACGTCGAGCGCGATGAGGCCAACGACCATCACGACTGCGACACCTGCCGCAGCGAGGTGCCGACGGTGGGCGCCTCGCCAGATCACATCGACGCCGACACCGGCGAACAGGGCGGCGACGAGGACCACGATCACCACCCATCGTGCCGACGCTCGGGCGAGGTCGAATCCGGGAACGATCTCGTAGGCAAGTCGATAGATGGCTGTCCGGGGCCCGATCGCCCACGTGAGTGCCAAGAGCGCCGCTGTCGCCAGCGCGATCGCCCACGGTCGCGACCGACGCGAGCCCACCGCCTGGACGAGGCCGACGGCGACGAGGAGTGCAACGACGACGCCGATGAAAGCGATGCCCTCGAACCCGCCGGCGAAGATCGCCTGATCCCGATCCTGCACTGTGCCGAGAAATGCCCGAACCGACGCCCGCGGGGTGAGCGACAGCGCCGGCAGGAGGAGCTGGTCGAGGTCGCGGCCGCCCTTGATCGCGCTGTCGGCCGTTGCGAACAACACCGCGACGAGTTGGGGAAGCGCGATGCAGGCGCCGAGCGCGGCGCCGGCGGCAACGTGACCGAGTCGCCGCCATCGTTGATCGTCATAGGCGAACCCGATGGTGGCCGCAATCGCCAGCACGACGGTCTGGTAGACGAGCTGCGGATGACCGGCCAGCAGGATCGCCGCCGTGGTCGCCGAGAGCGCAGCGACTGCCCGCCACGGCCGCGCGGAGTGCAGGACAGCGTGCAGCGCCACGAGCAGCATCGGAATCCAGGCGATCACCAGGATCTGCTCGAACTGGACCGACTTGGAGAGCGTCGAGCCGGCCCCCATGGCGATCAGGGCTGCTGCGGTGGCTCCGATCCGGCTCATGCCGAGCCGACGAGCGAGCAGCACCATGCCGACACCGAGCAGCACGACGTGAGAAGCGACCAGGAGACCCATCGCTCGATTCGTACCGAAGACCATCGTCAGGAGTTGCGGCGGATAGAGGGCGAGCGCCGAGGGGTTGCCGAGGTGGGGCACCCCTGCGAAGATCAGGTCGTTCAGGATCGGCAGTCGCCAGTTGCGAATTGCTCGTTCCGTGACCTCCAGGTTGGGTCCGGAGTAGGCGTAGGTGTCGAACCCGACGACGTAGCGGCCGGGGAACCAGAACGATCGCGTCAGCCACAGGCCGACGGCGGTGACGAGGAGGAACGGTGTTGCCCGGGTGAGACGGTCGCGGTTCAGGCCGTCGCGGCTCGCCCCTGCTTGTCCTTCTTCGCCGCCTTCTGCGCCTTCTTCCACTCTCGTACCTTCCCCAGCGATTCTGGCCCGTCGCTGTCTGCGACCGATCGGGGTACATCGTCGCCGAAGACGCCCGCAGCAGTCTGCCAGTCGGCGGGCTGCACACTCATGCGCTTGCCGAGCAGTGCGATGAAGATCTTCGCCTTCTCGTCGCCGTATCCGGGGAGAGCGCGGAGACGGCGGTACACCTCGTCGGCGTCGTCGACGCCCTTCCAGATGTTGGCCGCGTTGCCCCGGTAGTCGGCGACGAGCGCCTCGCAGACAGCGTGGATGCGTTTGCCCATCGAACCGGGGAAGCGGTGGATCGCCGGCTTCTCGCAGCAGATCGCCACGAACTCGTCGACGTCCATGGCCGCGATCTTCTTCGGGTCGAGATGCCCGAGGCGTTGCTTCAGTGTCGCCGGCCCAGCGAACGCCCACTCCATCGGCACCTGCTGGTCGAGCAACATGCCGATCAACAGCGCATTGCCGTTGGAGTTCAGCAGCTTGTCGGCCGCCGCGTCGCCGGTGATGTAGAGCGTTCCAACGGCCATGCGCGCCACGTTAGCCATCACAAAAGGGGTCTGACCCCTGTTGTGAGGTCACGCCAGGTAGGGGTCGATGGCTTCGGGGTCGATGTCGTAGCGGGCGATGGCGTCTTCGACGACATCCTCGCTGACCTTGCCGTCGGCGAGGAGCCCGTCGAGCACCGCCAGCACGACGTGGCCGGTGTCGACTTCGAAGTGGCGCCGCAGCGCCTCGCGGGTGTCGGAGCGACCCATGCCGTCGGTGCCGAGCGGCACGAATGTGCGGCCGGGGATGAATCGTTGTACCTGCTCGGGCACGATCTTCATGAAGTCGGACACGGCGATGATCGGGCCCTGCGAGGCCTCGAGGATCTGGGCGACTCGCGGCTGACGCGGCTCCTTGGACGGATGCAGCCGATTCCAGCGCTCGGCCGACAGGGCCTCCTCACGCAGCGACTTGTACGAGGTGGCCGACCACAGTTCGACGCCGACGCCGTAGTGCTCGGCGAGTTCTGCGGCCGCCTCGCGTGCTGCGGTGTGGGCCGAGCCGGAGAAGAGAATCGTCGCCGGAATCGACATGCCCTCGGGCGCGTCGGCGAACTTGTAGAGCCCCTCGACGATCGCCTCGGACAGCCCTGGTGTGTCGGGCAACGGTGGCATCTCGTAGTTCTCGTTGTAGAGGGTGATGTAGTAGAAGACGTCGGTCGTCTCTGGCGGGCCGCCACCGAACATCCGGTTCATGCCGGCCTGCACGATCGCTCCGACCTCGTACGCGAACGCCGGGTCGAACGCCTGCACGGCCGGCACGGTCGACGCGAGAACCAGGCTGTGGCCGTCCTGGTGCTGGAGCCCCTCGCCCATCAGGGTGGTCCGTCCCGCGGTTGCGGCCATCAGGAACCCGCGCGTGCGCATGTCGGCCGCCTGCCAGATGAGGTCACCGACGCGCTGGAAACCGAACATCGAATAGAACGTGTAGAACGGCACCATCGGCACGCCACGGGTGGCATAGGCCGTGCCGGCGGCGATGAAGCTCGCCATCGAACCGGCCTCGGTGATGCCCTCTTCGAGGATCTGGCCCCTCGTCGACTCGGAGTACGACAGCAGCAGGTCGTGGTCGACCGGCTCGTACTTCTGGCCCTGCGACGCATAGATGTTGAGCTCGCGGAACAGCGCATCCATGCCGAACGTGCGGGCCTCGTCGGGAATGATCGGTACGACCCGCGGCCCGATGTGCTCATCACGGGCCAGGCCACGTAGCAGGCGGGTGAAGGCCATCGTGGTCGAGACCTCCTGGCCGTTCGACCCGGCGCGGACCTCGGCGAACGGCCCATCGGCGGGGAGTTCCAGCGGTCGCCGGGCAACGGTGGTGCGTTTGGGGATCGAGCCGTCGAGCGCTTTGCGCCGTTCCATCATGTACTGGTACTCGATCGAGTCCTTCGCCATCTTGATGTACGGAGGGCGTTCGGCATCGAGACCTTCATCGGGCACGACATCTTCGAGATGCAGACGGTCGCGCATCGCGATGATCTGATCCTTGGTCATCTTCTTGATCTGATGCGTCGAGTTGCGTCCCTCGAAGCCCGGCCCGAGCGTCCAGCCCTTGATCGTCTTGCACAGGATCACCGTCGGGCGACCCGAGCCGAGATTCTCGGTTGCCGCCTTGTATGCCGCGTAGAGCTTGCGGTAGTCGTGGCCGCCGCGGGGCAGCGATCGCAACTCGTCGTCGCTGAGGTGCGCGACCATCTTGCGCAGCCGCTCATCGGGGCCGAAGAAGTTGTCGCGGATGTAGGCGCCATCCTCGATGGCATAGCGCTGGAACTCACCGTCGACGGTGTTGTTCATCTGGTTGAGCAGCACGCCGTCCTTGTCCTGGGCGAGCAGGTCATCCCACTTCGAACCCCACACGACCTTGAGCACGTTCCAGCCGGCCCCGCGGAACGTCGCTTCGAGCTCCTGGACGACCTTGCCGTTGCCTCGCACGGGCCCATCGAGGCGCTGGAGGTTGCAGTTCACGACGAACACGAGGTTGTCGAGTTGCTCGCGTGATGCGAGCGAGATCGCGCCGAGCGTTTCGGGCTCGTCGCACTCGCCGTCGCCGAGAAACGCCCACACGCGACTCCCGCTGGTGTCGTCGATGTGGCGGTTCTGGAGGTAGCGGTTGAAGCGGGCGTGGTAGAGCGCGGTGATCGGCCCGAGGCCCATCGACACGGTGGGGAACTCCCAGAAGTCGGGCATCAGACGCGGGTGCGGATACGACGACAGGCCGCGCCCGCCGCGGCCGATCTCACGACGGAAGTGGTCGAGATCGTCCTCGGTCAGGCGCCCTTCGAGGAAGGCACGGGCGTAGACACCGGGGGCGGCATGGCCCTGGAAGTAGACGTGATCGCCGGGGGTGCCATCGTCCTTGCCCCGGAAGAAGTGGTTGAAGCCGATCTCGTACAGCGACGCCGAGCTGGCGAAGGTGGACAGGTGGCCGCCGATGCCGTCGGCGGCCTTGTTCGCCCGCACCACCATCATCGCTGCGTTCCAGCGGATGAACGCCCGGATGCGGCGCTCGATGTGCTCGTCGCCGGGGAACCACGGCTCCTGTTCGCGCGGAATCGTGTTCACGTACGGCGTCGACACCGTTGCGGGGAACGACACCTGGCTCTCGGTGGCGCGCTCCATCAGTCGGCTGAGGAGGTATCGCGCACGGGTCTTGCCATGGGTGTCGACGACAGCGTCGAGGCTGTCCAACCATTCGTTGGTCTCGGTCGGATCGATGTCGGGCAGCTGGTGGACGTGGCCGTCGAAAATCATGAACGTCAGTCTCGCAGTGTTACCGACCGGTACGCACCGCCTTCCCCCATCCGTCACCCCCCAACCCCGAAATTCGGAGTGAACGTTGCGCTCAGCGCAACGTTCACTCCGAATTTCGGGCGGTTGGCTAGGGTTTGGGCGGATGGAAGCGCTCGTGATCTACACCGATGGGGCTTGCAGCGGGAACCCGGGGCCCGGTGGATGGGCATGGGCGGTGGCGCCGAGCGGCGAGCCACATGGCGCCGGCGGTGAGGCGCACTCCACCAACCAGCGCATGGAGATCCACGCAGTGCTCGATGCGCTGCAGACCTATGTGTCGGTGGCCGATGACCACGGCGGGCCGGTGCCGATCGAGATCGTGTCGGATTCGACCTACGTCGTGAAGTGCTTCAACGACCGGTGGTGGGTGAAGTGGGAACGCAACGGGTGGAAGAACTCC
>DASQFE010000127.1:0-2196 GCA_035633295.1 Ilumatobacteraceae bacterium
TGGGGCCGGTGACGCTCGGCTTGAATGGCAACGAGGCGAACGTGCTCTGCCGGGCGCACGATGTGCCATCCGCTCCGGGCGACGCCACGCCGGAGCAGACCTTGCAGCAGGCGTTCGCCCTTCGTGATCTGTTCGGCGTCACCCGCGTGGTGATTCATCGGGTGCCGTTCGCCGTGAGCGCGGCCGCTGAGTGTGGATCCATGCAACCGGGTCCGTACAGCGCGGGCACGAAGAAGAACACCGGTGCGGGCGACCGGTTCAACGCGGGCTTCTGTCTCGGGCTCGCGTTGGACCTCGACGACAGCGAGTCGCTGGTGCTCGGCTGCGCGGCGTCCGGGTTCTTCGTGCGCAACGCCCGCAGCGCGAGCCACCAGGAACTGGTGGGCTTCCTCGAGCGCTGGGCCGCCGGTTTCGTCGATCGCTCGAGCTGACACGATCGGCCTCTCTCGCGCAACTGGTGAACTTCTGCTCCCGCTCGTACGCAAGAAGTCCACGAATTCTCGATGGGACTGCTACGACTGACGTGGAGGTGAAGGTCCGTTGTCGCCCGTCGGTTCTGCGCCGCAGGCGGTTGGACCAACGACGAGATCGAACGCAAGCAGTCATCCTCGGAGTCGAGGTACCCGAGGTACCCGAGGTCCGATACTCACTCAAGCTCCCAGGAGCGCTCGCGTCACAGTCGGGTAGAAGCGTTGCGCGATTGCGAACTTCTCTGCGCTGATTACGCGTGCCGAACTGTGTGCGTATGAGTGCCGTTGTGGCTATGCCTTGACCGCTAGTCCTCGGCAGTAGACGTCAAGTCGTACGGAGCTGGCTCGCTCGTGAGCACCAGGGCGTGCTGCCCGAAGATTTCAGGTCGAGAGCGACACCGGCCGGTCGGCCGGATCCTTGTTGATCGGCGTCGTCCAGACCTCACCAGGAAGGTCCGTGCCGATCACCAGCCGGGCCCGTGTACCCGCAAGGGTGCGATGCAGCCATCCAGCGGGCGCCTGCAGCCGGCATCCCGGCCCGGTCTGAGTGACATTGCCGTGCTCGTCGGCGAACGCCCCCGTGCCGGAGATCACCCACGTGACGCCGGCGAACTCGTGCCAGTGAAGGGTCTCGTCCTCCTCATGCACGTCATCGAATGCCAACCCGTGCAACCCCAGAGCAGTGACCTGCTCGAGAGCTTCCTGCTCGGTGATCGGTGACCCAGTCGTGAACTCGTACTCCATCGCGTGCCTCCCTCGTAGGTGCCGTCCGCGACTTGGTCGGTCTGGCGCTGGCGACACCGGCAAGTATCGCAGGCGTTGGCTGCAGCGAAGGCAGCGGCCAGATGCCTCGTCGCAGCCGTCGCCCGGAACGCCCACCCCGAACTGCTGAGCACAGCGGCATCGCAACAGAGACTCGATGTGCGATTATCGGGTGCGCTGCTCGGGGCCGCACTCGGTCACGAATCGCCGCTATTGCGGCGCGATCACGGGTGTCGAAGTGTGGCGCAGCGACGCCCGATGACCGTTCGCCGGGGTTTCAGGGACCGGAAATCACGGGTTGAGCCAGGCGTTTCCACTGAGCCCACGACTGATTCCACCAGGGTCCTTCAGCCTCCAATCGTTGGACCAGCATCTGGCCGTACTGGCGAATTCACGTGACCAGCCCTGACTCGACAACTGACCCTCTAGCCTCCAGCCCACCGTCGGGGCCCGGACCGGTGCGAAACTCGGCCCTGGTCGACGACGCGTGGACGGCGTAGAACAGAACCATGAAGCGCTGGAAGCGCACGCTCGCCACGGCGATGACCGGGCTCGCTCTTGCTGGGTGCGGCGACGCGTCGGACACGGAACCTTTCACCGAACCCTCGGCGGCGACCGTCACCGAACCCTCGGTGGAGGCTGTCACCGAACCCTCGGCGGAAGCCACGACGACGACACCTGTCGACGACATCGCTTCGATCCTCACGGCGAAGCGGGCAAACTACCCCGCCCCAGGCGCACTCGCCGTCATCGACATCGACAGCCAGCGCTGGTTCGGCCAGTCCGGGACGGCCGACGTCGACGGCACGCCGATCTCGCCGATCACACGATTCCGAATCGCCAGCATCTCTAAACCGTTGACGGCAGCCCTGGTGCTCGACGCCGTACAACGCGGCGAGCTCGCGCTCGACGACGAGGTCGACGCGCTCGTGCCGGGCCTGCTCGATCCGAGCGAACCGGTGAC
>DASQFE010000128.1:0-4390 GCA_035633295.1 Ilumatobacteraceae bacterium
CTCGCTCTTCGTCGATGGTGACGACGATCAACGTCGTGCGGTCGGCGCCCAGATCGACGAGGCGTGTCGCTCGGTGGGGTTCTTCACGATCGTGGGCCACGGTGTCGATGCGCAGCTGACCGAACGTCTCTGCCGGCGCGCGCGGGTGTTCTTCAACGCGCCGCTCGACGATCGCCTGGCCGTGGCGATGCCCGAGCCCGGCTACCCCTACGGCTACAACCGGCTCGAGGCCGAAGCGCTGAATCGTTCGATCGGCGGTGCACAGTTCGCTGATCTCAAGGAGACCTTCAACATCGGGCCGATCGACCCGCCGCCGCGACCGCTCGACGAGATGACCGACCCCGACGAGCGTGCGGTGTACGCACCGAATCTCTGGCCAAGCGCCGTGGCGGAACTCCGCCCTGCAGCCGAGGAGTACTACCGGACGATGGCCGCGCTCTCGGCCACACTGATGCAGGCGTTCGCCGTTGCGCTGGGTCTCGACCCGGCGACATTCGAGCGGTACATCGACGAGCACGGGTCGGCGCTGCGGCTCGCCCACTATCCAGCGGCAGAGTCGGCCATCGGTGGCCAATTCCGAGCCGGAGCCCACACGGACTACGGCACGCTGACGATCCTGTGGACCGATGGGGTTCCAGGCCTGCAGGTGTTGTCGCCGGCGGGATCGTGGGTCGATGTCGAGGCAATCGATGGTGGATTGATCGTCAACCTGGGCGACCTGATGCAGCGGTGGACCAACGACCGATGTCGCTCGACCATGCACCGAGTGGTGCTCGTGCCGGGTGCGGGACCGAGGCTGTCCATACCGTTCTTCCACAACGCGAACTGGGATGCCAAGATCGAGTGCATCGTGGCCGACGGCGAGGTTCCTCGCTACGCCCCGACCACTGCCGGGCGTCACCTCATGGAGAAGTTCCGCTCCACGGTCATGTGACGACCGGCTGCACCGGCATCGGCCCGGGGCAGACGACCCTCGGGTAGCGTGGTTCCTCGTGTCCAAGCGGTTCTACATCGAGACGCTCGGCTGCCCGAAGAACGACGTCGATTCCGACAAGCTGATCGGCGCGCTCCTCGCCGATGGCATGGAATCGACCGACGACGCAGCGCTTGCCGACCTCGTGGTGGTGAACACCTGCGCGTTCATCGACACGGCCCGCCAGGAGTCGATCGACACGATCCTCTCCCTCGACGCACAGCGGCCCGATGGTTCTCGACTTGTCGTGACCGGCTGCATGGCCGAGCGGTACGGCGACGAATTGGCCGCAGCGCTCCCCGAGGTCGATCAGGTGGCCGGGTTCGGACAGGCCTTCAACCTCACACCGATGGAACGCGACGGTACCGAGGTGCCAAGTGGTTCGGCTCCGCAACGCAAGCTGATTCCGGTGTCGTCCACGCCGCTGCCCGAGTTCGACCTGCTCAACCTGCCACGTCCCAAGTCGGCGGTGCCGTGGGCGTATGTGAAGATCGCCGAGGGTTGCGACAGGTCGTGCGGGTTCTGCGCGATCCCGAGTTTCCGGGGTCCGCAGCGCAGCCGCGACGTGGCGTCGATCCTCGACGAGGTCGAACAGCTCGAAGCTCGCGAGATCGTGCTCGTTGCGCAAGACCTGGCGTCGTATGGCAAGGATCGTCCCGGCGAACTCGGTGCCGGGTCGATCGTTCCGCTCGTGCGGGGGATTGCCTCCGCGGTCGACCGTGTCCGGCTGCTGTACCTCTACCCGAGCGATCTCAGCGACGACCTCATCGACGCGATCTGCGACTCCGGCGTGCCGTACTTCGACCTGTCGCTGCAGCATGTCAGCAAGCCGCTGCTGAGGCGGATGCGTCGATGGGGCGACGGACAGCGCTTCCTCGATCGGATCGCCGACATCCGCGACCGCGAGCCCGACGCCGCGTTCCGGAGCAACTTCATCGTCGGCTATCCGGGTGAGACCGAAGCCGACCACGATCAGCTGCTGCACTTCGTCGAGGAGGCGAAGCTCGACTGGTGCGGGTTCTTCTCGTACAGCCGTGAAGACGGCACCTACGCCGCCGACCTCGACGGCGCGGTCGATCCCGCGCTGATGGCCGAGCGGCTGGCAGAACTACGCGAGTTGCAAGATGACATCACGGCGACTCGACGTGATGCATTGATCGGCCAGACGTTGTCGGTGCTCGTCGACACCCCCGGCATCGGCCGCAGCCATCGAGAGGCCCCCGAAATCGACGGAGTGATCCATCTCGACCTCGCGCTCGCGGTCGGTGACTTCGCCGACGTGGAGATCGTCGACGCGATGGGCCCTGACCTCGTTGGCGCTGGTGTCGACGTAGCCGCATTGGAGACGATGTGACGGTCGAGCCCGACAAGCTCGCCACCTGGGCCAACGCCATCACGGTGGGTCGTCTGCTGTTGTCGCCGTTGATGTTCTGGGTGATCCCGAACGACGAGCTCGGGTCCTGGATCGCCTTCGTGATGTGGTTTCTGTTCTGCTCCACCGACTTCGTCGACGGGTATCTCGCTCGTCGTCAGGGCACTACCTCGGCCGGTGCATTTCTCGACCCGCTCGCCGACAAGGTGCTCATCCTCGGCGCGATGTTCACCCTGGTCGGCACCGGCGTGTTCTGGGTCGTGCCGGTCGTGATCATCACGGCTCGCGAGGTGATCATCAGCGTGTACCGGGTGCTGGTCGGCGGCAAGGGCATCAGCGTGCCGGCGATCAAGCTCGCCAAGTACAAGACGGTGTGTCAGCAGCTGGCCGTTGCCTTCGCCCTGCTGCCGGTGACGGCAGTCGATGCCACGTGGCTCTGGAACTCGTTCCTCTGGATCGCCGTGGTGCTGGCCCTCGTGAGTGGCGGGCAGTACCTGTGGCGGGCCCGTCAGATGGAAGCAGCGGTGTCGGGAGCGGTCGAGGAGCTCGGCGGTATCGGTCGAACAGCGACTGCCGAATGACGCTTCGCTGCGACGTCCTGGCAGTCGGTACCGAACTGCTGCTCGGTCAGATCATCGACTCGAACTCGGCGTGGATCGGCGGCGAACTGGCCGCCAACGGAATCGACTCACTCGTCCAGGTGAAGGTCGGCGACAACGTTGCGCGCATCGAAACGCAGCTGCGTCGACTCCTCGACAGCGCTGACGCGGTGATCATGTGCGGCGGCCTCGGGCCGACCCACGACGATCTGACACGTGACGCGATTGCCGCGGTGATGGGCGTCGATCTGGTCATGGACGACGCGATCGGTGAGGTGATCCGCGAGATGTTCGCAGCGCGGGGACGACGGATGGCCGACAACAACCTGCGCCAGGCGATGGTGCCGGTCGGTGCCACGATCATCCCGCAGACCCGTGGGACCGCGCCCGGCCTGATCTGCCCGGTGACCGTGAACGGTGTCGACAAGGTCGTGTACGCGGTGCCTGGTGTGCCACACGAGATGTACGACATGATGCATCGGGCGATCCTGCCCGACCTACGCCATCGCAGCGGTGACGACTCGGTGATCGCCAGCCGGGTACTGCGAACCTGGGGCGAAAGTGAGAGCGGGCTCAACGAGCGCCTCGACGACGTCATCGAACAGCTCGAGGGCCCGGATACCCCGACGTTGGCATTCCTGGCGAGCGGCTGGGAAGGGTTGAAGGTGCGCCTCACACACAAGGCGCCGACGTCGGCCGAGTGCACTGCGCAGCTCGATCACTGGGAGCGGGTCGTGCGCGCCGAACTCGGCGACCTCGTGTTCGGCACCGACGACGACACGATGGAATCGGTCGTGCTGGAGTTGTGTCGCGGCCGGGGGCTGACCTTGGCGACGGCTGAATCGGTGACGGGCGGTCTGGTCGGTGCGCGTCTGACGGCGATTCCCGGCGCCAGCGATGTGTTCCGGGGCGCAATCGTGAGTTACGCGACCGACGTCAAGCAGACGTTGCTCGGCGTGGGAGAGGGGCCGGTGGTCAGTGAGGCGGCCGCGCGGCAGATGGCCCATGGCGTACGTGAGCGACTCGGGGCCGACATCGGGCTGTCGTTGACCGGCGTGGCCGGGCCGACCGAACAGGATGGGGAACCGGTCGGCACGCTCTATGTGGGTCTCGTCGGGCCCGGCTTCGACGAGGTCCGCCACGCACGTCTCCCCGGCCAGCGTGAACAGATGCGCCAGTTCTCGGTGATCAGCGCCCTCGGCCTCCTGCGCACGGCGTTGGCGGCCCGCTAGCGTCTCGGGCAGGCCCCCGTAGCTCAGCTGGACAGAGCAAGTCCCTTCTAATGACAAGGTCGCACGTTCGAATCGTGCCGGGGGCGCTGTAGCCTGACAGGGCGCTGCGTCCACCCGCGGCCCCCACCCCCGATCAGGCGAGGTTCTGCGTGAAGTTCAAGAAGGGCGAAACCGTCATCTATCCCCAGCACGGCGCATGCGTCGTCATGGGGAC
>DASQFE010000129.1:0-1561 GCA_035633295.1 Ilumatobacteraceae bacterium
CTCCGACCTCGTCTGGACCACCGAGCACAGCATCGCGGAGGACGAAATCGTCGTCACGTACGGCACGATGTCGGGCCGGCACACCGGCAACTTCGTCGTCTGGGCACCAGATGAGAAGGTCGAGCGAGCATTCGTGCCGACCGGCAAGACGTTCACCGTGCGGCAGGCGCATTTCCAGCGCATCAAGGACGGTCTCGTGATCGAGCACTGGGCGGTTCGCGATGACCAAGGAATGGCAATGCAAGCCGGTTGGATCCCGCCGAGTCCCGGCTTCCTCATCCGCTGCGCACTCGCCACCAGAAAAGCCCGACGCGCCGCATCGCCGCCTCCCGCCACACATTGACCAGAGAGCACACGACAATGAAACGCTCTGCCATCGAAACCTCAGATCCGTCAACCCTGCCAGTTGGCCTGCTTGCGCACCCAAGCTCTGCGGATTCAATCGATCGGTGCAACGAGTTGGGCGAGTGCGTGTGATGGTTTCATCCATCCGAGGGTTTGTCGAGGTCGGTTGTTGAGCTTGTAGGCGATGGTGTCGAGGTCGGCTTCGGAGTGCACGGACAAGTCGGTGCTTTTGGGCATCCATTGACGTAGCAGGCCGTTGGTGTTCTCGTTGCTGCCGCGCTGCCAGGGTGAGTGCGGATCGCAGAAGTAGACGTCGACGCCGGTGTCGATGGTGAACTGGGCGTGCTGGGACATCTCGCGGCCTTGGTCCCAGGTGATCGACCGGGTGAGGTGCTCGGGCAGGGTGCGGATCTTGGCGGTCATCGCTGCACGCACACTCTCGGCGGTGTGGTCATCGGGGAGGTGCAGCAGCATGACGTAGCGGGTGGTGCGCTCCACGAGGGTGCCGACAGCTGAGTTGCTTGCCTTGCCGATGATCAAGTCGCCTTCCCAATGGCCGGGCACGGCGCGGTCTTCGATCTCGGCGGGACGCTCGGAGATCATGACCATGTCAGGGATCGATCCTCGGGTCTCGATTCGTGATCGGCTCCGCCGGACCGCTCGGCCCCGCCGCAAGCAGGCGGTCAGTTCCTTGCGCAGTGCGCCACGAGATTGCACATACAGCGATTGGTAGATCGTCTCGGGTGACACCCGCATCATCGGATCGTGCGGGTAGTCGATTCGCAACTGCGCCGAGATCTGAGTGGGCGACCACAGCTCGTCGCACAACCACGTTTCCACGACCGCCCGGAGCCGATCGCACGACGCCAGCTTCGCGATCTTCGGGCGGCGTGCCTGTTCTGACGCTCGCCGATGAGCACGCCAGCCCGCATAGGCCTTCCGCCCGCCGTTGGCGTTCACCTCCCGCGACACCGTCGACGGTGCGCGCTGCACCCGCGCTGCAATCGTGCGGAACGACTCGCCGGCATCGAGACCTCGACGAATGTCCTCGCGGTCTTGTGCCGACAGTCGCGCCGGCGACGGATCCCACCTGATCTTGGAGGCAACACCACCGCCCTCGCGGATCACGAGCTGCACCATGCCGAGCGAGCGACCGACCTCTCGAGCGAGATCCCGATCGCTCATCCCACGCGCACTCAACGCGATGATCCTGCTC
>DASQFE010000130.1:0-4483 GCA_035633295.1 Ilumatobacteraceae bacterium
GCTCGGCTTTGTCCTGTCCGCCATGGCGGGGCACCTGTTCGGGTACGAGGCGGCACTGGGGATCGACGCGTCGGCGCGTCCGCTACGCGAGGCGCGCGAGTCGATCGAGCGGCTCGTCGCCGCGCGCCTGTCGGGTGATCAGGTGGTGGCACAGCTGCGCACCGAGCTGCGTCCGCCGGCGGATCGGTTCGACGACGGCCTCCGCTCGGGCATCTACGACGGTCAGCTCGAAGCATCGACTGCCACACGGCTCCACGGATTGCTGCGCGACGTCCTGTCCGATCGACCCGTCGAGCAGTATCAGCACGCTTCGGGAAAGGTCGGGACTCCTGCCGCACTGATCGACGATCTGGTCACGGCCCTGAGCCGGGCCATCGACGAACTCACCCGGCCGATCGACACGATCAAACACCAGGCCAAGACGGTGACCGTGGGCATCTCGCGCAGCGATGAGGGGGTCATCGACCGGGCGCTCGTCCAAGCCGTCCTGGCGGCCGGCGCCGGGCGCGACGTGCTCAGCTATCGCACACTCAAGGTGCTCGCCGACCTCGATCCCGCGGTCGCCGCAGTCGTCGGATTCACGCGATACCGGATCGACGGCGAAACGATCTCGATCATTGATCGCGGTGGCATCTCGCGGGATCTTCCCAGCCGGGTGGAGCGCAACGCAGAGCTGCGCGGCACCAAGCATCGCGTCGCATCCGAGCGCGAGGTGCTGCTCGGAGTTGGGCGCAGCGATGGCCGCACCGTGGTGTTCGTTCCCGAGGTCAAAGGCGGCGAAACCACCGGGCTCACGCTGCTGCACCTTGCCTTGCATGACCGCCTCCCCGCCGAGGTGATGCGTGGGGTGATGCAGGGCTACGACCGCCGCTACGACCGACTCGTCGACTGGGTCACCGAGACCGAGGGCGCCTTCGACGAGTCGTTGCTCGGCGAGTTGCCGGTCGCCGAGCTGCTCATCGGGCCGATTTCCGACACGGCCGACCACTGGCGTCGATGATCGGCATCGGCATCGACCTGGTCGACATCGACCGGTTTCGTCGATCGCTCGAACGGACTCCGACGATGCGGACGCGACTGTTCACCGATGTCGAACTCGCCTACGTCGCACCGCAGGCCGATCCCATCCCGTCACTTGCGGCGCGGTTTGCCGCCCGCGAGGCGGTGATGAAGGCGCTGGGTGTCGGCCTCGGCGCATTCGGATTTCACGATGTGTGGGTCGAACGGTCGCCGTCCGGACGGCCATGGCTCGTATTTGCCGGACGGGCCGCCGAGCTCTCAGCCGAGGCTGGTGTCGCCACCTGGCATCTGTCGCTCACCCATACCGAACTGACGGCCGCCGCGTACGTGATCGCCGACTAGGAGATTTTGCTCCGGCGCTGCCAACATGCCCGCCATGATCCAAGAGTTCCAAGAGGCATGGGAAGAACTGACGGCACCGGGAGCGCAGTTCGCGACGACGACCGTCGACGTACGTGGCGTTCCGATCAAGGTGTTCGAGTCGTCGTTGCCGAGTATGCGCACCGTGTGGGAACTCGCTCGGGGGTACGGCGATCGTGACTACATCGTGTACGAGGACGAGCGCTATACCTACGCCGAGTCCGACGCAATCATCCGCGCTCTGGCTGCCCGGCTCGTTGACGAGTACGGCGTGCAGCCCGGCGACCGGGTGGCGATCGCCATGCGCAACTATCCCGAATGGGTGCTCGGCTACTGGGCGATCGTATCGATCGGTGCGGCATGCGTTGGAATGAATGCGTGGTGGACCTCCGAAGAAATGGCGTACGGGCTCTCCGACTCGCGACCCAAGGTGCTCATCGCCGACGGCGAGCGCGTCGACCGCGTACTTCCCGTCCTCGACGCATTGCGCGCCGAGGCACCGCTGCATCTGATGACCGTGCGCTTCGACGGTGAACTCCCCGCCGATGCCGACCGGTGGGAAGATGTCATCGACCCCGCGAACGCCCCGGCCGAACTGCCGGCGGTCGACATCGATCCCGATGACGATGCCTGCATCTTCTACACCTCCGGCACCACAGGCTTCCCCAAGGGGGCGCAGCTCACCCATCGTGGGTCGGTGCACAACCTGTTGAACATCGCGTTCATGACCGGGGTGGCCGGTCTCGCCGCTGCCAAGGCGGGCGCTGTGCCGGCACCGGCAGTGGGTGCCGACGGTCAGCCGAAGCAGAACGTGTTCATGGCGCCGACGCCGCTGTTCCACGTGACGGCCAACAACTGTCTGCTGCACCCGGCCACCATCTCGGGTTCGCGGATCGTGTTCACCTACAAGTGGGATGCGGGCCGGGCCCTCGAGCTGATCGAGCGAGAGGGTGTCACGAACTTCTCCGGCGTGCCGACGATGAGCCGTGAGCTTCTCATGCACCCCGACTGGGATCGTCGCGACACATCGACCATGGTCGGGATGGGCGGCGGCGGAGCCCCCCTGCAGCCGGACCTGGTCGACAAGATCGACAAGTCGCTGTCGGGTGGTGCGCCGAGCACCGGCTATGGCCTCACCGAGACGCACGGCATCGTCACCGCCAACTCCGGCGGCCTGTATGTCGCCAAGCCGTTGTCATGCGGACGCGTCGTGCCGACACTCGAAGCGAAGCTCGTCGACGAGTTCGACAACGAGGTGGCCCCAGGAGAACGAGGCGAGCTGTGCGTGCGCGGCGCGATCGTCATCAAGGGATACCTGAACCGACCCGAGGCGACGGCTGACTCGATCCGCGACGGCTGGTTCCACACGGGCGACGTTGCGTTCATCGACGAGGATGGCTTCGTGTTCATCGTTGACCGTATCAAGGACATGGTGCTGCGCGGCGGCGAGAACGTGTACTGCTCCGAGGTCGAAGCGGCGATCTACGAACTCGACGGCGTCGCCGAAGCTGCAGTGTTCGGCGTGCCGGACGATCGCCTCGGCGAGATCGTCGGTGCGGCGATCGTGCTCGCCCCAGGAGTGACCATGACCGAGGACACGCTGCGCGACGTGTTGGCCGAGCGCCTCGCGAAGTTCAAGATCCCTGAGCGGGTCTGGTTCCTGAACGAGTCGCTGCCGCGCAACGCAAGCGGCAAGTTCGTCAAGCGTGATCTCAAGGAGTCACTGCTCGGCTCCTGACACTCAATCGTTACGATCCACTCGGTGATCCCGATCGTCACACCGCAGCAGATGGGCGCGATTGATGCCGCGGCGCCCGAGCCCGTCGAGGAACTGATCGATCGCGCCGGCCGAGCGGTGGCGCGTGAGGCGCTGGCGATGCTCGGCGGTGCGTACGGACGCACCGTCGACATCATCGTTGGGGCCGGAAACAACGGCGCCGACGGGCGCACAGCAGGCGACTACTTGGCCAGACGCGGCATCAAGGTTCGTGTCGTCGACGCCCTGACGCGACCGCCGATTCTTGCGCCGTGCGACCTCGTGATCGACGCCGCCTTCGGAACGGGGTTTCGTGGCGAGTGGAACGCCCCGGAGATCGCGGGTATCGACGGCGGACGGCCCCTGGTGTTGGCCGTCGACATCCCGAGCGGGGTGAATGCACTGACGGGGGCCGCTCGTAGGGGTGTGCTCGCGGCCGATCGCACCGTCACCTTCCAGGCGCTCAAGCCGGGCCTCGTCTTCGGTGCCGGTCGTCGCCTCGCCGGCCACGTCGTCGTGGCTGACATCGGGCTCGACGTGACGCAGGCCGACCAGTTCCTCGTCGAGGCCAGCGATGTCGCCGACTGGTGGCCCCGTCGAGCGATCGACGCCCACAAGTGGAAGGGGGCCGTGCGGATCGTGGCAGGGAGTGTCGGCATGCTGGGCGCGGGCCAGTTGTGCGCAGCGGCGGCTGCCCGCTCGGGCGCCGGTCTGGTGGCGCTGTCGAGTCCGGGCGTGGCTTCGCACGCTCGCAGCGAGATCATCCAGCGACAAATCCCCGGTGCCGGATTCGCCATCGACGTGCTCGACGACCTGAATCGTTTCGGATCACTGGTCGTCGGCCCCGGACTGGGGCGCGAGGAAGCGACCGTGGCCGGGGTCAGGCACTTGATCGCCGACGCCATGGTTCCGGTCGTGATCGACGGCGACGGCATCTTCGCTGCGGCATGGAGTGCCGATGGAGCCGCCTCGCTGTTGCAGTCACGCGGGCTGGCGACCGTCGTCACTCCGCACGACGGCGAGTACGCCCTGCTGCGTGGTGCCCCGCCCCGGCCCGACCGGGTTGCGGCCACCCGCGAGCTGGCGGACCTTCTCCACTGCACGGTGCTCCTCAAGGGCCCGACAACGGTGGTTGCCGGACCGGACGGGCCGACGTTCGTCATCGATCACGGCGACGAACGGCTGGCGACCGCCGGCTCGGGAGACGTGCTTGCCGGGATGATCGGTGCGTTGCTGGCTGCCGGCGTGAGCCCCGGGAGCGCCGGCGCTGCTGCGGCTTGGCTCCATGCCGAAGCCGCTGCGCTCGGGCCCGAGCGGGGCCTGCTCGCGGGCGACGTCGTCGATCTG
>DASQFE010000131.1:0-2500 GCA_035633295.1 Ilumatobacteraceae bacterium
ACAGGTCGCCATGCGCACCGACGAACTGATCGAACTCATGGGCCTTGGCGAGTATCGCCACAAATTCGTGCGGGAGCTGTCCACCGGCACCCGTCGAGTCGTCGACCTGGCGTGCCTCGTGGCGCACCGGCCGGCGGTGATACTGCTGGACGAACCCACCTCGGGTATCGCCCAGCGCGAAGTGGAAGCGCTTGCGCCGGTTGTTCGGCGGTTGCGTGACGAGATGGGGGCGAGCCTGGTCATCGTCGAACACGACATTCCGTTCGTGTCCGAGGTGTCCGACCGACTGCTTGCGCTCGAACAGGGTCGGGTCATTGCGACCGGACCGCCAGCCGACGTCCTGGAACACCCGGACGTCATCGAGTCATACCTCGGCACCTCCGGTGCCGCGATTGCCCGCTCAGGGGGAACGGAGTAGACCATGCAACCAGCACAGGCAGAGGGCGGCGGTTCGTCGTCGAACAACGTGAAGAAGTGGGGCCCGATCGGAGCGATCGTGCTCGTCGTCGCCCTCGTCGGCGGCTTCCTCATCTTCTCGGGAGGAGATGACGACAGCGAGTCATCCACATCCGAACCGCCAACACAGGCCACCGATCCGGCCACCACCGACGCGGCGACGGAGACCACCGTCGGCGACACCGAACCCGAAGGCACCGAGGCGCCCGCGGGCGGCGGCGAAGTCGTGTTCCCGCTGTCGTTCAGCCAAGCCGAGGAGCAGGGCATCGAGGTCGGGTGGGACGAACGCTGCGACACCGAAACCGGCCAGCTCGCCATCCAATGGTTCTTCGCGCCCGAGTGCTACGCCCCCTTCGAGGGCGACAACGGCGGCGAAACCACCCGTGGGGTCACCGCCGACACCATCAAGGTCGTGCAGTACCTCGGGCCCGATGACGATCCGATCATCAACTACCTGTCAGACGCCGTCGCAGTCGAGGACACCAATGCCCAATCCGAAGAGACCGCCCGCGACATGCTCGGCATGTTCGATCAGTTCTACGAGACCTACGGCCGCAAGATCGAACTCGAGGTCTATGTGAGCACCGGTCTCGCGAACGACGAGGTAACCGCTCGTGCCGACGCTGTACGTATCGCCGAAGACTTCGAGCCATTCGTCGTACTCAATGGCCCGGCGCTCACCAGTGCCTTCGCCGACGAACTCGCCGCCCGCGAGGTGATGTGCATCGGGTGTACTCCCGGCCAGCCGCCCGAGTGGTACGCCGAGCGCGACCCGTACGTGTGGGGGCTCGGAATCAGCGCCGCCCAGTCTCGGACCCACGCCCGCGAGTTCATCGCCAAGCAGCTGATCGGCGGCAACGCCGACTATGCCGGCGACGAGGCGTTCACCACCCAGCCACGCAAGTTCGGTCACGTCTACATCTCCTCGAGCCCGGAGTCTCCGGTGATTGCCGACGCGTTCGTCACCGGCCTGACCGAGGACGGCGCCGATGTGGCCGAGACACTGCCGTATACACTCGATCCCGCCACACTGCCGGCCCAGGCGTCACAGATCATCGCCAAGCTCAAGGCATCGGGGGTCACCACCGCGGTGCTCGCGACTGACGGCATCGCACCTCGTGACCTCACCAACGAGGCGACGACGCAGGAGTACTTCCCCGAGTGGGTCATCGTGGCGCCGGCGCTCTCGGACCTCACAGCGTTCGGTCGTACCTACGACCAGACACAGTGGGCCCACGCATTCGGAGTGACCCATGGGGCTGCCCCGGTGACACCGGAGATCGCCGGCTTCTACGGGCTGTACCAGTGGTTCATGGGCAAGGAGGCCCCGGCGAAGGACACCATCGGGCTCCTCATGCCGAACTACACGCTGTTCGCAGCGATGCTGCAGGCCACGGGACCTGACCTCACACCGCAGACATGGCGTGACGCGTTGTTCGCATTTGCAGGAACGACGCAGGCGATCAGCCAGCCCTACCTCACGTATGGTGACAAGGGGCTGTGGCCGGACGTCGACTACAACGGTGTCGACGACGCCACGATCATCTGGTGGGATCCAGCAGCGACCGGCCCCGACGAAATCCGCAAGGAAGGCACCGGCATGTACACCTTCGTCGACGGTGGCAAGCGATACCTGCCCGGCGAATGGCCCACGGAGTCGAAGCTGTTCGACCCCGATGGCGCAGTGACGCTGTACGCCGAACCGCCGCCAGGCGAAGCGCCCCCGCAGTACCCCAGCCCCGCCGGCTGAGCCCGTGTTCTCGTGAACAAGTGCGCGAATAATTCGCGCACTTGTTCACGAGTTCGGGATCGAGTTCGGGATCGGGGCGGTTTCGTTGAAGGTCCGGAGAATCGGGCGGCCGCCACGGACCGCGATGCGGCACACGGCGGCCTGATCGAGATGACAGTTGAACGAGATGTCGATGCCGACGCCGAGCGCCCACGCCACGGCGGACTTGATCGGTGAGACATGGCTGACCACCACCACGTTCTCGCTACTGGCGCGAGCGAGTAGGTCGTCGCAGCCGGCGCGCACCCGCAGGTC
>DASQFE010000132.1:0-5471 GCA_035633295.1 Ilumatobacteraceae bacterium
CCGCTTGTGTTCGAGCAGCACCACGCCGCGCGGGCCGATCACGATGCCGGATCCGGTCACGTGGACGACATCGACGTCCTGATCGAGCGGGGCCTCGAGCCGGTCGAATGCAGCCAGGAACGCCACGATCGAGTCGGCCTCACGCTGATCGACCGGCACCCTGGCGGCAACGTCTGATCGGATGCGCTGGTGGAGTTCGTCCCGCGGTCGCCGCATCGCACCGGTGTAGCACTCGAACGCACGAATGACACGCATGTGATTTCTTCCGATTTCTTCTTGAGTTCATCAGCTTCCTGCCGATACCACCACCAGGACATGAAGAGCGGCCTGACCTGGCCGACCGAACCGGCGGGACACACACATGGACAACGACACCAACATCGCACCTCGCATCCTCATCGCAGTCGACGACACTGATCTGCGTCGGACCAGCGTTGCAGGGCTGCGTGCTGCCGGCTTCAGCGTCAGCGCTCCGACCGATGGCGATGCGGCGATCATGCTCGCCGAGTCGTTCTCACCCGATGTGTTGATCGTCTGCTCGCACCTGCGAGCACCTGATGGCCGTCCCCTCTACGAGCGTCTACGTGAGTCGAGCGAGCAGTACCTGCTCTGCATCACCGACGAAGGCGCCCACCGGGACCGTGCCGCCGTGCTCCACTCGGGTGCCGACGATGCCGTCTCGATGCCGGTGCCCCCCGAAGAGCTCGCCGCACGCTGTCACGCCCTCTTGCGTCGCCCCCGCCAAATGCACAATCGCGTCGACAGCCCACCGGCCTCCGTGCTCAATCTCGGCCCACTGACCATCGATCTCGGACGCCGCGAAGTACGCATCGACGACGAGGAAGTGGCAACCACCCGTATCGAGTTCTCGCTGCTGGAACAGCTCTGCCGCCGACCGACCGAGGTCTGCACCCGCGAGGACCTGCTCGACGCGGTGTGGGGCCCGACGTGGGTCGGCGACAACCACGTCGTCGACGTCCATCTGTCGAACCTGCGCCGCAAGCTCGACAAGGCCGGCCCGGCCTACAAGGTCATCCACACGGTGCGTGGCGTGGGCTTCCGCCTGGCGAACGACGTGACCGACCAGTTCGAAGTCTCCCACGCCTTCGGCCTCGCCGCTGTCGGCTGACGATACAGATCAGTCGTAGCGGGCGCTGATCCACCAGCGTTGGTGTTCGGCGACGACCAGATAGCCGTCGTGGTCGTCGGTGACCACTTGAAACCGGGCCAGGCGTCGATGGCGTTCGGGCTCCCACCAGCGTTCCTCGACTGGCCACGGACCCGCCCACGCGATGATCGGCCGTGACCTGCCACGACGCCACCCCGAGGCGTCGTCGCCCGTCAACAGTCGCAGCATCGCCGGACGCGCCGACACCATCCCCCGACCGGTGACCCGCAACGCCTCACCGTATTCGTCGAGCACCTCGACCGGGTGAGGATCAGCGAACACCGTTGCCGGCGAAGGTGACGGGAGAGCGCCAGGCCACGGCGGTGGCCCACCACTCCCCGACACTGCGCTCGACGCCGCCCGCTGGTCGAGGTCGACCATGGCGGCCGGCACCCACTCGTACCGATCAGCCGGGAGACGCCCACCTCGCCACACCGGCACAGTCACCGCATCCTGCGATGTGAGAGTGGACAATCGGGCGATCGCCCGTGCCGCTCGCCGGTCGGCTTCGGTCTGGCCGCCCCACAGGCCGAGTTGGCTGCCTTCATCAGCACGTACCTCGTCGGGTGTCAGGCGAACCAGGGCGATGCCACCGGTGAGCTCCTGGTCGCTCCCCCGCGGCAGGCCGATCCAGGCGTCGAGCTGCCAGCGGACCCGTTCGACCATCGCCGACGCCGTGAGCCCCGCCGACCGGTACCACGACCGCTCCGACCGTTCGCCGTGCTCCGACTCCAACAGCACCACGAGGCGGGTACAGACCCGACCATCGGCGCCGAGCGAACCGGCCAGTTCGTCGGCCAACTGTTTGGCAACGAACACCACGGCGCTCGACTGCGCTGCGGGGTCGTCGAGCACATGATCGAGGCGCCGCTCGGGGGCGGGGTCGGTGGTGCTCGACGGGCGGGTGTCGGCGCCCGACGCCAACCGGTGCGCATGCACGCCGGGATGACCGAACCGTCCGAGCACGTCGACGGCGCTCAACGCCGCGAGGTCACCGAGGCGCCGCAGGCCGAGGCGGGCGAACAGTTCGATCAGTTCAGGATCGCACTCGCCCAGTGTCTGCAACCACCCGATCGGGAGTTCGGCGCAGAACGCCGGCGACTCCCCCGCATCAACGATGACCGGATGGGCCTGTCGTACCGCCAACCGCGCCGCGATGCTCGACGCGAATCGTCCGTCGGCGATCCCCACACCGGGGGCTCCCACACCGGAGACCCCCACACCGGAGACGAGCGACGTGGTGCCGGCTCCCCCGCTCCCGGCCAGACGGTCGGCCAACCGATCGGCCAATGGCACGTCACCACCGAAGTAGCGCGACGGTCCGAGCGCCCGCAGGGTGATCCATCCCGGTTCGATCACGTCGAGACGCGGCGAGATCTCGGCGACGGCACGGACCATCGGCTCGAACTCGCGAGCATCACGGTCAGTGTCATGGTCGATCAGGTTGATGTGCGGGCAACGCCGCTGAGTCTGACGGCGGCGTTGGCCAACGACGATGCCCTCGGTCGCAGCAGCGGCGGTACGCGCCACGACCCGGTTCGCGAAGATGACCGCGGCCGGGACATCGGCGGGGAACCCCGCAGCCGCCACGGGCCAGTCGGGGAACCACACCGTGACGATTCGTTGGGGGGTGTCCATGTGCTCGGTCGATGCTCGATCGATGCTCGGTCAGGCGGAGATGGCGAGGTGGCACCTGCGCCTCAGAAGACGTCGACCGGAGGCCTGAACCACCACGCGACGTTCACGGAGATGCCCATGGCCGTCGCCGAGCCCCGACCACTGCGGCGCGTCGGTGTGGAGCATGCCGTCACACGACATCGCGCCGGGGTCGCCCAGCACGATCGTGACCACGTCACGCTGACGTAGACGCACGGCGAGTTTGCGAACCGCCGCAGCAGGCAGTCCACTCGGCACTCGCACGAGCAGCACGTCGAAGCCGTCGGCGGCAGCGGCCACCACGTCGACCCAGCGTGCCGGATCGCTGTCGGTGCCGACGGCCACGATCCGCTCCAGTGGTACACCGAGTTCGTTGGCCGCGTCGAGCCCGATCGTCGGCAGATCGATCACAGCCATCCACGCCCCGGCCGTGACGGCGGCGGCGACCAGCGCAAGCGCCGTCGAAGTTGCCGCCGGGCCCTGGCAGCCAACCGTGCGGCCCCGCACGAGCCCTCCCTCGGCGAACAACCCGGCGAGGTCGTCGCCCACCGGCATCGTGCGTTCGCGTGCCAGCACCACGGGTGCCACTCGTTGGGTCAGTGCAGCAAGGTCGACAGCCAGTTCCATCCTGCCACCTTATCGAACACACGTTCGTCCACACCACCGGTCTTTCCGGACCCGACCCCAACAGACCGGACCCCAACAGACCGTCAGCTGGACAGGGCGTAGCGGGTGAGCACGTCGTCCATCTCGAGGCCGGTCGCAGCGTAAGCGTCGGCGCCCAGCGATCGGGCATGGTCGAGGCCGGCAACGGCGTGACCACCGACCACGACCAGCACCGAAGGATCGGCAGCATGAGCTGCCGTGCACGCGTCGCCAAGCGATGCGAGGTTGTCCGATGACATCACCGACAACCCAACCGCCATGAGATCGGGCGTCTGGTTGATCACATGAGCGAGCGATTCGTTCGGCACGTCGACGCCGAAGTCCGACACGTCCCACCCCCGCAACCGCAGGAGATCGCCGAGCATTGCCACCGGCAGTGCGTGGAACTCGCCAACCGGCGCGCCGAGCGCCACCACGCCACGCGATCGGCCACGTCGATTGAATCGCGGGCCGATCCGACCGACGATGCGCATGGCGATACCCGTCGCACGGTGCTCGATCGAGATGTCGAGCTCTCCCGCTGCCCATCGCTCACCGATCCCCACCATCGCCGGGGTCAGCACGTCGAGATAGATCTCGTCGAGTTCCGCCCCCGCAGCCATCGCTGCCTCGATCACACTCCACGACCCAGGCGCATCACCGGCGACCAGGCGCGATTCGAGCCGACTCGACCACGGTGCTCGGCGATTGCGCGGGCCACCGTTGCCGGACGGGCCAACGGTCGCCGCGGCGGCCTTCGCATCCTCGCGGAAGCGGTCGACGGCCGAACGCTGTACCTGCCAGACCCCGCCGGCCTTCGACGCCTCCATCACCCCGAGACGCACGTACCGGTACGCGGTCATGTAGTGCACGCCGAGCTCGTCGGCAGCTTCTTGAAGGGTGAGTACGCCGTCTGTCATCTGGTCCCCAGCCAGCGCTGGCTGCCCGACGCTAGAGCGACAACCCGGGTACGCGCCGAATCCTGCGCCGACAGCGTGGCGTCGAATCTTGCGTCAGCTGTTGTTGGCGTTCCAGCGCGTGCGCGCGGAACGGCCGCGATCGAGGAGATGGCCGGGAACCCGCTTGGCGGCTTCCGACAGTTCGCCGACCTCTCCACCACTGCCGCCACCACTGCCGCCACCACTGTCGCCACTCGGAGCTGCGGTCGCATCCTGCTCCGGTTGCAGGTCTTCGAACGCCGGCGGCTCGACCCCTGGCTTCCAGTACTGGTAGAGGTCGCGGACCACATCGGACAGGCCGGCGGAATCATGGCCCTTGGCCAGATCGACCGTGATGATGTTCGCGTACACGTGGACCCCGTCGACCTGGCCGGTGGCGAACATACGCCGAGCGAGTTCATCGGATGGCGTGTTGCCCCAGGCATCGTCGACCGAACCGAAGTGCTCATGGCCCATGCCGGACAAGGTGCGATTGAGCTCGAAGCGCACGACTCCGCGTGACGAACTCGGCTTCTCGGTGACGGCGACCAGCTGACCCATGACTTTGCCAACGCTAGCGCCCGGGCCCGCCGCGCAACCCCATCCGTCGGGTCGAACCGAGCCGACAACCGGGCCGGCAACCGGGCCGTCGACGGGTCACGTTGGCGATTCAAGATTTCGTCAAGGCGGCGGCAAGCACGGCGGGGAACTCATCTGGTGTAGCCGACATGACGGTCGCCCCCAGTGCGGCGAGCGCTGCGGCGTGAGCGTGATCGTGAGCCGGCGTTCCCTCGTCGCTGAGTGCGAGCAGCACCACCACCTGAGCGCCCGCACCGATCAGATCGCCGACCCGACGATGCATGAGTTCGGCGTTGCCGCCCTCGAACAGGTCTCTCACGAGGAACACGACGCTGTCGCGGGGCCGATCGACGAGTTGCCGGCAGTACCCCAGCGCATTGGCGATGTCGGTGCCACCGCCGAGTTGCACTCCGAACAGCACCTCCACCGGATCATGCAGAAACGCAGTGAGGTCGGTGACCGATGTGTCGAACGCAATGAAGGAG
>DASQFE010000133.1:0-2978 GCA_035633295.1 Ilumatobacteraceae bacterium
CGCCAAGCGATCGTCGCCGATCTACCCCGGCCAGATCCTGTGTCTTCCGGAGGTCGGCTTCGGGCGCGACCTGCCGAGCGTCGTGCTCGATGCCACCCCGGTCCGTGGCGCGTGCCGGTTCGCGAACTCGTGGCAGGCGACCCGCGGCGGCGGTCGGCTCCACGCGGGAGTCGACCTGATCTCGCCCGCCGGCACTCCGGTGGTGGCCGCGGCGAACGGCACCTTGACCCGCCAGACGACCGGCGGGGCACGGTCGGGCAACGCCTGGTGGCTCACGACCTCCACCGGTACCTACTTCTTCTACGCCCACCTCGCGAGCTTCTCGAGCGGGTTGTCGGTCGGCTCATACGTGCAGGCGGGTGACGTGATCGGCTACGTCGGTTCGACCGGCAACGCCGTGTCGCCACACCTGCACTTCGAGATCCACCCGGGCGGCGGTGGGGCGGTCAATCCGTACTCAGCGATCTGGATGATCGGCGGATGCAGCTACGACCGCCGGTTCGAACAGACCCCGCTGTCCTGATCGCCGGCTCGGGTTCGGCTCTCGGTACCCACGAGCTCGCGAAGCTTCACCTTGCGACCCGTGCGCACGATCGCACGCGCGTAGACGCGCTCGGCGACCAACGCGGTGAGAAACACGGTGGCCACACCGAGGAGGAACGAGACACCGAGTTCCCAGGGCGAGGCTGCACCGAGGGCGATGCGAGCCGGCATCACCATGGGCGACGTGAACGGCACGTATGCGAGCACCGTGGCCAAGGGCGACTCGGGTGCACTGACACCGACCAGGTACGCGGCGATGAGGACCGCCGACAGCGGGGCGACCGTCGAACCCACCTCCTCCTGGCGATCGACGAGCGATCCCAACGCACCCGCCGCCGTGAGGTAGATGGCGATGCCGAGCACGAACCACACCGCGCTGCCGGCGAGGGTGGGAGCGACGCCGTCGGGAAGCGAGCCGCCGAGTACGAACTTCACCGCAACCGGGAGCACGCCGCACAACAGCACGAACAACCCGACGATCGACACCCCGAGGATCTTGCCGAACAGCAGGTTGCGGGGCGGAACGATGGCCAGCAGCACCTCGCTGACACGGTTCGACTTCTCGATCGCGACGCCGCTCGCCACCGCGGTCGTCAACAACACCAGGATCAGGTACAGCAGGATCGAGACGACCGCCGCGGTGGCCTGACGGCCGGTATCGACCGGATCGAGCTCGTCCACCACGGTCGCCGTGCCCGCGAAGATGTCCAACACCTCCTGCGACGACACGCCGGCTTCGTCGAGCGCATCACGCAATGCCGTCACGGTGATCGCCTGCTGCGTCAAGGTCACGATGTCGGAGTCCGCCGACTGGGTGATCAGCCGCACCGGCGCATCGCCGAGGACGACCGCGACATCTGCGTCATCGTTCTCGACGGCGGTGCGGGCCGTGGCGGCGTCGACGGTCGGATCCATCACGATCTCGAGACCGAACGATGGAGCGAACTGGTCGAGGGTGGCGCCGAGCCGATCGATCTCGGCGTCGGTCCCGACCGCAGCGACTGTTCGCTCGTCGGAGTCGCCACCGATGAGGTCGGGCACGACGACCAGCGCGGTGCTCAGCAACACGAGGACCACCGCGGTGATCCAGATGGTGCGGCGCCGGAACGACTCACGCACCTCGCGTTCGGCGACGAGGCGAGTGGTGCCGGTCACGCGAGCCCCTCGTCCGGGCGGTTGGTGGCGTCACGGAACAGTTCGGCGAGTGACGGACGCTCGACGGCGAACTCGGTCACGGATGCATGCGAGCGAATGCAGTCGAGCACGCCAGCGGCGTCGGCGCCGGGCGCCAGACGGAGGCGGGTGCCACCCTCGGTGTGCCGCTCGATGACAGCCGAGGAGGAGGGGATCCAGTCCGCGCTGACGGCGACATCCACACCGAGATAGCGCTCCGTGCTGCTCGAGCGCAGATCACGCAGGTTGCCGCTCAACACCACCCGACCGCGATCGATGACCGTGATGAACTCGCAGATGTCCTCGACGAGATCGAGCTGGTGGCTGGAGAACACGAGGTACTTGCCGTCACGGACATGGTCGGCGAGCACCGTCATCAGGAAGTCGATCCCGCTCGGATCGAGACCAGAGAACGGCTCGTCCAGCACCAGCAAGTCGGGTCGATGGACCATCGCCGCTGCCAGCTGGACTCGCTGGGCCATACCTCCGGAGAGCTCTTTGACGACATCACCGGATCGTTGGGTCAGGTCGAGACGTTCGAGCAGGTCGTCGGTCCGCGAGCGCGCCGCGCTCTCGTCGATGCCGCGCAGCCGGGCCAGCCACACCAGCTGATCCCTGACCCGCATGTCCATGTACAGACCACGCTCCTGGGGCATGTACCCCCAACTGCGACGGTCGCTCGGGGAGGCAGGTCGCCCGCGCCAGCAGACCTCGCCCCGGTCTGGTCGGATCACACCGAACGTGATTCTCATCAGCGTCGACTTCCCCGCCCCGTTCGGCCCGAGCAGGCCGACGACCCGACCCGCGGGCACGTCGAAGTCGACCTCTTCGAGTACCCGACGCTCGCCGAACGCGTGGGTGATCCCCTTCAGCGTCAAGCCACTGTTCGTCACAGACCGCACGATGATCAGTACCCAGTGTGCGGGCGACTCAGTCCCGGCCCCGCACGAGCGGCAGCCGATGGGTCCGGCCATTCCGGTCCACTGTCAGAGCTCCCCGTCGCGCTGGGATCGGAGCTGGCGACGCATCTCGGTGTCGCGCCAGAACGTCGCCGTCTTCGAGCCGAACGGCTCCCAGCGGGGGAGTGGGACGGCGGGTTGGGGATCGTCACCCATCACGGTGACCCGTTGGATCACCCGTTCGCCCTCGAAATCGTTCAGCACGTGGTGCTGCGTGCAGCGGTTGTCCCACATGGCAATCGTGCCGGCGCTCCAGCGGTAGCGAACGGTGAAGCGGGGTTGCTGCACCCACCGGGTCAGGTG
>DASQFE010000134.1:0-3679 GCA_035633295.1 Ilumatobacteraceae bacterium
CGTGACACGCGAGTCGTACAGCTCCCGCGGCCAGTACCGAACAGGTGAGATTCCGTCAGCTTCAACGAGATCCACGCGTACCCGTTCGTAGTCGTAGCAGTTGAGTTCGTACTGGTTGCCCCACGGGTCGGCAAGGTCGTAGGCCCAGCACATGTCGAAGTCGATCATGTCGTTGGCGATGAGAGGCCGACCGAGCGGGCTGTTGATCTCGCCGGGCAGCGAGCGAGCGAACGATGCGAACGTGGCGACATCAACGCTGAATGCGACACCGGTTTGTTGCGCGATCATTGGGTGCCCGTCGCTGGTTTGGAACAGCGCCAGCATCGTCTCGCCCCCGTCGGCAGAGATCTGGAGCGGTCCGCCCTCAATGCCGGTTGCCCAGAAGTCGAAATCGTCGACCGGTTCGAATCCGAGATGCGTGGCGTACCAGGCGGCTGCCGCTGCTCGATCAGGGACCCGGATATGCACGTGATCCAACCGGCCCATTCGAAATCTGTGGGGCGACGCCATCCGGCAAACAGTAGTGACTCAGTAGTGGCGCAATTCCACCACAGTGCCATCGGGGTCGCGAACATACAGCGAGGTTCCGTCGCCGCGCGCGCCGAATCGCTGGCCTGGCCCGTCGACCACCTCGAACTCGCCGGACTCAGCGATCGCATCGAGGTCGGTCGGTTCGACGACGAGACAGAAGTGGTCGAGGCGCCCATTGCTCGGATGGCCGGCGATGAGGTCGATGATCGTGGACTCACTCACGCGCAACGACGGGAAGAACACCTCACCGCGCCGCCACTCGTCGACACGCACCGGCTCGAGGCCGAGCAGATCGCAGTACCACCCGAGTGTCGTCTCGACGTCGGCGCAGACAAGGACGATGTGATCGAGCCCGGTGACGCGAAGCGTTGTTCCCACGCCGTAATGCTGCCACATCTCCCGGTTGACGCGCCGTGCAACGGGCGACGCCCCGAGCCACTTGGAGCTCGAGGACGGATTCGCCGACGTCGACGGCAACCCGAACGCCAGCTGCCGACCACGCTGATGTCCGTCTCGATCACGCCCGGCGAATCGGGCGGCACGACGATGACCTTGGAGTCCACGTTCCCGTCCTTGGAGGCCATGGAACAGACGATCGAAATGCCCGCGACCGTCACGACCCGCCTGAGCGAATCCTCCGCCATGGCCTTTGCGAAGGGCGCTCACGACATGTCGCGGCGGTCGAGCGCCCAGAAGCCAACCGCCATGAGCACGGCGGCACTCATGAGCAGCAGCACCCCGGGGGTCCACGACATCGACGCCGCCGGAAGTGCCGGCACGTGTTGGAACGGCGACAGATCGAGCGTCCAGTCCGGCAGCCGCAGCACGGTCGCCAGCATCCCGGCAACCATGACCCACGCGTAGAACCCCCAGATCACGAGCGACCAACGCGGAACCAGTCCGACCAACGCGAAGGTGCCGCCGGCGATCACGAGCATCGCCGGAACCATGACGATTGCAGCGGCGAGCAGCCGACCGATCTGTGACGCGTCGCCCGACACGAGGGCGAATCCCAGACCGATCGACAGCCCGGAGGTCACCATGATGACGGTGGTCCCGACCACGGCGACGACGAGATGGCTGAACGCAAGCCTCCGTCGAGACACGGCCGTGGCGAGGAGGGCATCGGTCCGACCCGCCAGTTCCTCGGAGCGAAGCCGCAGCACGGACGAGATGGTGAAGCCGGTCGCGATGAGCGCCAAGATGAGCACCGAGGTGGACAAGAAGGCGTCGGTGATCGACGCGCCGCCGAGTTGGGCGAAGAAGTCCGCCAGATCAGGATTGTCCTGGATCATCGATTCGGCCTCGTCGGCCACGATGCCGTAGAAGAATGAGATCAGACCGACGCCGATCGCCCAGCTGATCACCGAGGCGCGTTGGAGGCGGACGGCCAACCCGAATGGGCTCGCGAGCCGTGGCCCGGCCGCGGCGGGGCCGGGGCGTTGGGGGACCAGACCAGCACCGAAGTCGCGGCGGTCCTGAAGCGCCACGGCGGCGGCGACCAGACCCGTCGCCGCGAGGATGGGGAGCGCGATGACCCACCACCGTTCGTCGGCGTAGGAGCGGATTGCCTGCGCCCATCCGATCGGTGAAGCCCACGACAGCACCCCGTTGCCGACATCTCCGACCGCTCGCAACACGAACGACACCCCGAGCACGGCGCCGCCCAGAGCGAGCGCAGCCCGCGAGCCGCTCGCCACCTGCGCGGCGACCGCGGCCACTCCGGCGAACACCAGGCCAGCCCCGAAGATCGTCATGCCGAAGGCGATCGAGCCCCACAACGGGAGCCCGTAGGCGACCAAGGCCAGGGCGCTGCCGGTTGCAACGACGGCATCGGCGATGGCCACCCCGATCAACGCGGCCGCCAGCGGCGCGTGTCGTCCGACGGGTGCCGCACGGATCAGTTCAGCACGCTCCGACTCCTCCTCGGTGCGTGTGTGACGAATGGTCATGAACACACTCATCAGCGATATGCCGATGATCGTCCAGATGGCGACCTCGTTCATCATGACGGCACCGGTCGTCGGATTGTCGAGGCCGTAACCCGGTCCCGACTGGACGATCAACGCCGAGTTGCCGCGCACCAGACGCCCGTAGTTCTCGAGCTCCGCCGGGGTCTGATAGAGCCCGGTGATGCTGGCCGCAGTGACGACGATCAGCCCAACGATCGCCGTACACCACAAGGCGATCCGCAGCCGGTCACGGCGCAGCACGAGCCGGACGAGTTGACCGATCCCTGCCGTCGAGTCGGGGCCATCGGATCGACCAGCGGAACCCGACTCGGCCCTCACGGCTGGGGGCGGCTCTCGCCGCTCGAGGGTCGGCACACCGGTTATGGCGTGCCCGCCTCGTTGTCGACGTCGACATCCATGGCAGCCAGTTCGTCGCCGTAGTGGCGCAGGAACAATTCCTCCAGGGTCGGAGGCTGGCTCACGAGCGAGCGGATGCCGAATGTCGACAGATGCCCGATCGCGGCGTCGAGTGCCGGTCCGTCGGCGTCGAAGCGCACGTGCCCGTCTGCCTCGCTGACATGGTGGACTCCGGCGATGTCCCTGAGGCCGCTGACGGCTCGATCGGTGGTGGCATCGACGGTCGTCCGTGTCAGGTAACGCAGCTCGTCGAGTGTGCCGGTCTGGACTGCGCGACCCTGACGGATGATCGTGACCCGGTCACACAACTTCTCGACCTCGGCGAGGATGTGGCTCGACAGCAACACGGTGCGCCCTTCGCGCGTTGCGTCGAGGATGCAGTCCTGGAACACCGACTCCATGAGCGGATCGAGCCCCGAGGTCGGTTCGTCGAGCAGGAGCAGCTCGGCCCGCGACGACAGCGCGGCGATCAGCGCAACCTTCTGCCGGTTGCCCTTGGAGTATGTACGACTCTTCTTGCGCGGGTCGAGCGCCAGGCGTTCCACAAGGTCATCCCGACGCTCCTTGTCGACGCCACCGCGCAGCCGAGCCAGCAGGTCGATCGTCTCGCCGCCCGACAGGTTGGGCCACAGGTTCACATCGCCGGGCACGTAGGCGAGCCGACGATGCAGGTCCACGGCATCGCTCCACGGATCGCCACCGAGCAGCGTCACCATCCCGCTGTCGGCCCGGAGCAGCCCGAGCAGGATACGAATCGTCACCGTCTTGCCGGAACCATT